>CAYIBG010000100.1:0-7305 GCA_964361365.1 uncultured Ignavibacteriaceae bacterium
CACGGTTGACCGGCTCTTGCGAGACCCGGTTGCGAAGGGACAACGGCGCGCCAACTACACCAAAAGCCTTGGCCAGGGGAAGAATTGGACACTGAAGCCCCAATCGGATTGGGTGCTTATAGATGTCGAGCCCATCGTCTCTCAGGAATTGTGGGATCAGTGCAATTCTATCCTTGACGAGCAGGATAAGAAAAAGAAGCCACCTGCAAAGAAAACGGCACGTCTCTTCTCCGGCTACACCCTGTGCCACTGCGGGGGCAAGATGTATGTGCCGTCGAACATGCCTAAGTATGTGTGCCGCGCCTGCCGCAACAAAATCGAGATTGACGCCCTCGAGGCCATCTTCCACGAGCAGCTAAAATCGTTCTTCATCTCCTCCGAAGAAGTGACGAAGTACCTGGGGAAAGCCGATGAAACGATCCGGGAAAAGGAGGAACTCCTGAAGAGCCTCTCCGAGGAGGCAAGACGGCTTCGACTCGAAATGGACAAAATCATGGCCCTTTATACGGAGGAGATCCTGCCCAAGGAGGAACTCGGAAAACGGTATCGGCCCCTCTACGAACGGGTAAAGCGAATCGAGGACCAGATCCCAGAGCTCCAAGGTGAGGTCGATTTCCTAAAGATCCAGTATCTCTCGAGCGACCAGATCATAAGCGATGCTAAAGACCTCTATAACCGTTGGCCAGACTTATCGTTCGACGAGAAGCGTAAGATCGTTGAAACCATTGTGGAACACATCACTATTGGAGAAAACGACGTTTCCATCCACCTCTGCTACCTCCCCTCCTCCCTTGAAATGACTGCAAATAGGCCACACAACCCCACGGGTTCATGGCGCAGACGAGCATGAAATTCGCGGGATAGTCCACTGTCATTTTTGCCCTGCTGATCGTGACGTTGCCATCTTCGAGCGGCTGGCGCATCACCTCAAGAGCGCTCCGCGTGAATTCAGGCAGCTCATCGAGGAACAGCACCCCATGGTGGGAAAGCGAGATTTCACCCGGTCGCGGAATCGTTCCTCCTCCAACCAGTGCTGAATTAGATATGGTATGATGAGGCGACCGAAAGGGGCGAACAGAGACGAGTGCAGTGTCGGGTGGAAGCAGGCCGGCTACGGAATGTATCTTCGTGGTCTCAAGTGCTTCCTCGAAAGTAATCGGCGGCAAAATGGTCGGCAATCTTTTTGCCAGCATGGTTTTTCCCGAGCCGGGGGGACCGATGAGCAGGATATTATGCCCACCCGCGGCTGCGACTTCAAGCGAACGCTTCACGCTCTCCTGACCCTTCACATCTTCGAAACCGATGGAATACTGCTGCGTGTTCGCGAATATCTTCTGGACATCGACTTGTAAAGGCTTTTCCAGCAAATGCTCGGATTGCAGAAAATACGCTACGTCCTTCAGAGTTTTCATCGGATATACTTCAATACCCTTCACGATTGCGGCTTCTTTAGCGTTCTCCTCCGGCAACAGGATTCCTCGAATCCCCTTTTCCTTCGCCTCTATAGCAATTACCAGAGCGCCATGAATCGGCCTGAGAATGCCCTCGAGCGATAACTCGCCGAGGATTACGAATTGACTCACGATCTCTGATTGAATCTGGCCTGATGCCGTGAGAAGTCCGATGGCGATGGGCAAGTCGTACGACGAGCCTTCTTTTTTGATGTCGGCCGGAGCAAGATTGACGGTGATGCGGTTGCGCGGGAACTTGAAGTCTGAGTTTTTGATCGCGGCTAAAACACGCCGGAAACTCTCTTTCACAGCTCCTTCGGCGAGTCCCACGATGAAAAACTTCGGCGTGGTCGATTCGAGGTGGGCCTCTACCTCGACCATGTAGGCATTGACACCAAATGTGGCTGCACTGACGATTTTGGAGTACATCTGGTTTAGCTATGAATCGGAAGCAATTTTGTCAGAAGCAGGACGAGCAAGGAAAAAGGCGGCAATGATCGCTGCAAACAGCCCCAGGAAGATTTCTTTCTCCGTCAGGAGGTAAAAAACCAGGTTCACCATATTCCCCCCCTCAAGAATCGCAAGCCGTATGATCGTTGCAGTTCGATACGTCGCTATCGGATCCGGCCTCGGAGACAGGGCGTGGGCTTGATTCATCATATTTCTGTAAAGAAACGTGCTCACGCCGATTGCAGTCAATGTCAACGCTACGGCGACATACTGGAATATCTCGGCACCTTCTTCGATGAGCTGGAATCCTTGCGAATGGATGAGTAAAATCACGCCCAGAAAGATACATTGTCCAAGCAGAAGCGCTGCAAAGACGATGAGAAGAATCTTGATGGACGTGTCAGGAGTGGTGGCAGGAGCATTCATTGAGGAGAATACTTGAGTCAGCGGTTTTGCCGCAGGAATTCGAGTCGCCCGTGCAGTTGTTCAGCTGGAATCAGCAGCTTATCCTTGCCAAAGATTGCCTCCTCCTGACTGGAAAATGCCAGCTCGTAATCATTGCTCATCACGATTGCCTCTTCGGGGCACACCTCTTCGCAGAAACCGCAGAAAATACAGCGTACCATGTTGATCTCGAATTTTATCGGATAACGTTCCTTCTCGAGCTCCGTCTCGGACGCCTGAACTTCGATGGCAAGCGCCGGACACACTCTTGAACAAAGGCCGCAGGCGACACAACGCTCTACCCCATGCTCCTCGACCAGAACCGGGCGGCCCCTGAATGATGCGGGGCGCGTAAACCGTTCTTCCGGGTACTGAATCGTGAGCTTCGGCTTGAACATCTGTGCAAACGTGGTGACCAACCCCTTCAGAATCTCCGGAATGTAGATTCGCTGGAGGAGGCTGAGGTCTTTCTTTCTGATTATTTTCTTGTTGTTTGCCATACTAGGAATTCAGCAGTATGATCAATCCTGTCGCCACGACATTCAGAATCGCAAATGGTAGAAGCACTTTCCAGCCCAGGTTCATCAACTGGTCATACCGAAATCGAGGAATGGTCCAGCGCACGATAATGAAGAAGAAGATAACGATTGAAACCTTGGCAACAAAAGCCGCAATCTGAAGCAAGCTCAGAATCAGAGGACTGAGATTCCATGTTTCGGCAAAAGGCAAGTGCCACCCGCCAAGAAACAGCGTCGTAATCAGCGCACTCGACGTAATCAGGTTGATGTATTCCGAGAGCATGAACATGCCGAATTTCATACCGGAGTACTCTGTGTGATACCCGCCCACAAGTTCCGGTTCCGCCTCGGGCAGGTCGAACGGCAACCGGTTCGTTTCCGCAAACGCCGACGCTACGAAAATCACACACCCAAGCGGCTGAACGAAAATATTCCAGGCCGGCAGCCACCCACCCAAATAGGATGTTTGATGCAGAACGATCTGATCCAGGCGCAGCGACCCTGCAACCATCAGCACGCCGATGATCGAGAGCCCCATTGAAAGTTCATAACTGATGAGCTGTGCCGACGAGCGAAGCCCTCCCAAAAGCGAATACTTGCTGTTCGAAGACCATCCCGCAAGAGTGAGCCCATACACACCGATGGAAGTAAGAGCGAGAATGTAGAGAATTCCGATATTCACGTCAGCGACGATAAGCTTGATTTGCTGACCGAACAGTACAATGGTATTTCCGAACGGTATAACGGCGAATGTGCTCAAGGCCACTGCGAGCGAAATCATCGGCGCGAGGTCATGCACGGTTTTATTCGCGGCCTTTGGGACGATGTCTTCCTTCATCATAAGTTTCACAACATCGGCGAGCAATTGCAGCGACCCATAAGGCCCCACCCTGTTTGGCCCGATACGGTTTTGGATGAATGCGCTGATCCGGCGCTCAGCATACGTCACAACTGCTGCCCCCGTCATCATGACCATCACGACAATCGTGATCTTCGCCAATGTGATCCACATTTCAATCATGAGACAGGAACTCCGGCCTGGACATTCTTAAGTAAGGCCCCGCCGCTACCAATCTTGAGATAACTCAGCCCTTTGAACGCAGAAACTTTCTCGGCCATTTCCTTGAAAACGTCTTCGGCTGAGTTATATTTCATCTTGTTTCCCATCGCGGATGCAACGGCGGTCATTATTCGCCAGGAGGGACGAGCGTCTTTTTTTGCCGGTCTCCCCCACCGGTCGTTGTGCGCTGCGAACTTGTCCCAACGGCTCATTTCGAAACCGTCGAGAGCGCGGTCCTGTTCGAGCGTTGTCACAGCTGCCCTGATCCTCTGCACGCGGCCTTGGAAGTTCGTGAACGTGCCGTTCTTTTCCGCATACGCCGATGCAGAGAAAACAATGTCCGCCAGGTTCGTGGTCTCATTCTGGTTGGAGGAATGCACAATAAGGAGTTCAAGGTTTGGCAGGACTGATGCAATTTCCGGCACAGCGGCAATATTATCGTCGAGAACGTAGAGGGCTTTGATGCTTCCACCCTTTATTCCTTCGACGATTGCGCTGAAATTCTTTCCGGCTTCTGCCGGCCTCACACCGATCTCCTCAGCGCCACGGATGTTCGGAGTCTTGTCCGCTCGAATCAGCAGGTTATCATCTTCTCCGCGAATGTGACGCATGAAATCGATATGTTTTGTCCCAACGACGTCCTTGAGAAATTTCAGGAACACGTAATTGTCTTCATTTGTGGCAAAGGCGGACCCAAGTCCGGCAATTTCATTTTTCTTGAATTGCCTCAATTCCGACACTACCTTGGCGATTGCTTCGTCCCATCCTACCGGGGTTAACATTCCATCCTTGCGAATCATGGGGCCATTCAGCCGGCTCTCGCTGTTCACAGACTTAAAAGTTTTCAACCGGCCTTCGTCGCACATCCAGTAGGAATTCACGTCTTCGTTCTGGCGGGGAGTGAGACGGAGCAGCTCGTTTTGCCTCACCCACATGTTCATGTTGCAGCCGCGTGAACACCCCGTGCAAACTCCCTCCGTTGATGACATCTCCCACACGCGTGACTTAAACCGAAAATCCGTGCTCGTCAGAGCGCCCACAGGGCAAAGCTCGATGACGTTCATCGAGTATGCGTTATCGAGTTGAGTACCCGGAAAGGTCGTGAGCACAACGTGGTCGCCCCGCTGTGTAAACGTGAGCACCGGCTGCTTTGCAATCTCGTCTGAAAACCGAACACACCGCGAACACATGATGCACCGTTCGACATCGAGCAGCACGTTCGGGCCGAGTTCAACCCGTTTGGGTTTGTGAACCTTGTCCTCATCGAAACGGCTATACCCAACACTGAATTTATAGGCGTAATCCTGGAGCTTGCATTCCCCTGCCTCATCGCAAATCGGGCAATCGAGCGGGTGGTTGATCAAAAGGAATTCCATGACGGCGTTGCGCGCCTTGACCACGCGCTCATTTTGCGTTTTGATGACCATGCCCTCTGAAACCTGCGTCGCGCATGCGATCCCCAGCTTGGGCATTTTTTCGATTTCCACCAGACACATCCTACAATTCCCCGCTACTGAGAGCTTCGGGTGCCAGCAAAAATGCGGGATCTCAATCCCCTGCTGCACAGCTGCCTGGATGACCGTCAGTTTCGGGTCGACTTTGTACTCTTTTCCGTCTACGGTGATTTTCGCCATTGTGAGATCAGAATCTGTTGGATGACGTTATCAGGAGTGCTGGCGTTGGTATTGCTCGAGCGCAAGTCTGATAATCGTGAGGGATTTTTGCAGGTCTTCTACTTTTAGCATGAAAGCAAGCCGGACTTCATTTGTGCCTTTGCCCGGTGTCGCGTAGAATCCGTTCGCCGGGGCGAGGAGAACGGTTTCTTTCTCGTATTCGAATTCTTCAATGAGCCATTTTGAAAAATGCTCTGAGTCTTTCACGGGCAAACCGATGACGATGTAGAAGGCCCCTTCAGGTTTATAGAACGTAACACCCGGAATTGACCTGAGCCCCTCATAGACAGCATCGCGTCGCCTTCGGAATTCATCGACCATCGGTTTTGTGTATGGATCGGGGTCATTCAGTAACGGAGAGACTGCCACCTGTTCCAGCGTTGCAACGGAAAGCCGCGCCATGCCAAACTTGAGAGCCGTTTGAATAACCTCGTCGTTGTGGCTGGCGATGATTCCGATCCTTGCCCCACACACGTTGAAACGCTTTGAACAGCTATCCAGAAGGATTGCCTGGTTTCTGATCTCTGGAAAACTCATGACGCTGATCGATTCGGCGTCGTAGGCGAACTCTCTATAGACCTCATCCGACATGAGGAACAAGTTGTGCTTCTTTGAAAGGTCCACCAATCGCTGGAGTTCTTCGCGGGAATAGATAGTCCCCGTAGGGTTGGAAGGGTTGCAAACCAGGATGGCCCGCGTCCTCGAATTGATATAGGATTCGATTTCCTTTTCTAACGGCAAATGGAATCCGGTCTTGATGTCCAGAGGAACCGGCCTCAGCTTCACATTGGCCAACGTTGCAAAGCCGTTGTAGTTGGTGTAAAAAGGCTCGAACACAATTATTTCGTCGTCAGCATCGCAGACCGCACACATGGCGAACGTGATCGCCTCGGAGCCGCCCGCAGTCACGATAATCTCGCGTTCCTCGAGCTCGATACCATTATGTTTCAGGTATTTTCTCCACGCAGCCAACGCAGCGGGGATTCCGTTGGACGGTGCGTAGGCTATGGTGGGCTGATTGAAACTCCGAATCGCCTCAAAGACAGCAGGCGACGTGGGTAAATCCGGCTGGCCGATGTTCAGATGATGGACTTTTATTCCCTGCTTTTTTCGTGCTTCGGCGATGGCAGCGAGCTTGCGGATTGGTGAAGCCTGCATTTCCCGCGCACGAAGAGAAATCGAGATATTCTTGCCGGGGATATTCGTCGTTGTCGCCAGGGGTATTGAACCGGCGGGAGTTCGAACGAGTGTGTCATGTGCCATGATTAGTTCTCCATCATCGCTGCGGCGGCCATTCCTTGTGCTGCACTCACCTGGCGGCCGTCCGGCAGGAAAACAATGCTTGAAAACGCGTCTTCTTTGAAGAGGTCACACGCAACGGACTGGATTTCATCCGGAGTGACGGCGTTAATCTGAGCCACGACTTCATCGAGTGAATGAAGCTTGCCAAAGTACACCTCGGAGCTCCCCAGCCGCATCATGCGGTTCGAAATGCTCTCGAGGCTGAGCATCATACTTCCCTTCAACTGATCCTTTGTCCGCTTGAGGTCTGCAGCCGGAACGGGTTTCCGTTTCAGTGTGTCGAGCTCCTTCCAGATCAATTCCAGGCTCGTTTTCACGTGCTCCTTGTCGGTGCCGACGTATGCGCCGAAAGAGCCCGTATCGCTCAGCAAGTTCGCAAAGCTGTAGACGGAATATGCGAAACCGTA
>CAYIBG010000101.1:0-7302 GCA_964361365.1 uncultured Ignavibacteriaceae bacterium
GGCAGCAGGTCTTTTTGTTTTTTCTTCAGCTCCCGGACATGCAACCGGATTGTGTCGAGGTCGCCACGGACGATGGGCCCGGTCAAAGCCTTTGTGGGCGTCACAGCAAACGCATTTTCGACGCTCGTCTCTACCAGTTTCTTAAAACCCCTGAAATCCTGTTTCTTGAGAAACGCTGAGCCGATCATTTCCACGGCTCCCAGCAAAGAAACAGTGAAATTGGAAGCAAATACGCATGCGAGATGATACAAAATTTTTGCTTCTTTTGGAATTGGCATCAGCCGCCCCCTCAGGTCGCGGGCGATCCTGGACGCGAATCCCTTCGAAGACTTGTCCCCTTCAAATCCGAACCGAATGCCAGAGAGCGACGCAAGGCGGGCCTCGATCGGAGCAATCCTGGAGAACGTCTGCATGGGATGGAAGGAGAAGACCGAAGCTCCGGCCTCTCTGACCTGACGAAGAGCTTCACTCGAATGCACACCCGACGTGTGCGCGACGTATGTTCGGCGGTAGTCAATATTGAGACGCGAGAGCTGTCGGGCAACCGTCTGAACGCAATCATCCGGTAGAGCCATGAGGATAAAATCGGATTTATGTGGAAGCGAAAGAATGTGAGTCGAGTAATTCTTGCAGCCCACAAGCTTCGCACAGCGTTTTGCTGAGGATTTTTTCTTGCTGATAACTGCGACAATGGAATGTCCGCGACGACGCAAGGCAAGAGCAAGGGTCGTTCCGACATTTCCTGTTCCGATGATGCAGATCTGAAGTTTTCGGCCGGCCACTCAGTTAACCTGCGTTATGGCTGCCGAAACGTATCCTACCACGCGGTCTTTTTCACCAGTGACATCGCCGGAATTGCAGTACGATAGCACGTGGCAATGATTCGCCCCGGCCTTCCCCGCCCCCATCATCACGGCAGCCATCGGTCCCCCGCCACAAGCCTCAGCCTCCTCGTTTTCAAAAAGTCTGAGGAGTCCGTCTGAATCGAATTCCCGCAACCGGTCCACTACTTTTTGATCGAGCGTTACTGCCGTACGGTACTCGTGGTAATGCGACAAGTCAGAGCTTGCCACAAGCAATACATTGAAATCCTTCGATACTTGAGCCAATTGTTCGGCCAACACCTGGCAGAGTCCCCTATTTTGGTCCCCCATGACAATCGGAACAAACTTCATGGATTGAAACACTCTTTGCAGGAACGGAAGCTGGACTTCCACCGAATGCTCATCTTTGTGGCCGGCTTCCGACATGAATATGTGCTCGTTTTGATTGATAAGCGCGGACCTGATTTCTTTGTGTACTGGAACTTCTCCGAGCGGCGTTTTGAATGCCTCCCCGGGAAACAACGAAACCCCGTAGAAATACTCGCGATGGCTCGGGCCAACAACAATGATGGCGTCAAAGGTTTTTCCTCTGAGAAGGCCGTACGCCCTTCCCGCGGTGGAGCCCGAATAGGCATAGCCGGCGTGTGGAGAAATGAGGCCCCGCAACGTCCCTTGTATAGGTTCAGGAGACGCCGGAATTAACTCGTCCAGCTCACGAGTGAGTTTGTCTGGAGAATCCGGATAAAACATTCCTGCAACTGCTGGAAGCCGAACGGCTGGCATGGACGTTAATGATGCTTGGGGGTCAACTCAGATTCCGAAAACTTGTCAACTGTGAACGAAAACAACTGAACAGAAGGATGATTCCATCCTTCAGGTACCAATCCAGCCTTCATGGCCGTATGACGGATAAAAGTTTCGCGGTCCCAATGATTCTCCTCGGCAACCTGCGGCAAAAGCAGTCCCCGTGTGAAACCGGCATCGACCACCAAGCCGTGCTTCCCGACCTCTATGTCCTCGACCTTGTCCACCTTCTGCAAAGGAGACAGTACTGAAATTTCAATGTCTACTTGGTCCAGCTCGTCATCGGTCAGAGGATGAAATCGGGGATCCTCCAGTGCAGCCTTCGCCGCAACTTCCTCGACAGTTCGAACGAGCGGAAGTTTTGGCTCGATATATCCGATGCAGCCCCGAAGTTCCGAGTGGCTCCGCAGCGTTACAAACGCGCCGGCGGGTTCTTGAAGAACCGTGCTTTCATGCTTCGTCGGCGTAAGCTGTTGGTGGTGAACCGCGGAGAGGATACTCTCACGCGCAAGCTGCAACAGTGCGCGTTTGTTCTGGTCATTCAAATGCATGAGGCTGTCACCGCCCGGAATATTGACACCACTAAGGTAATCAGGCAACCCCTCACTATCAAGGAGGCTGTGACAGCTTCCTTGCATATCGCTGTTTTGGTGCGGTCAGGACTTTCGTCCTGACCGAACGCTGTCTATGTCAGGAGGAAACTCCTGACACCACTTACGGCCAAACAAATTGAGACACTACTGCTGTGACGGCTTCCTTGCATATCGCTGCGTCATTTCTTACATTGCTTTCGATTTTTCGCGAGCCCGCCTCTATGTCTCTCATGGTCAGTATCTCAGGAATTCGTGGCGTCGTCGGATCCAGCTTGACCCCCGACGTCGTCGTGAAATATGCTTCAGCGTTTGCAGAATACTGCAATCGTGGAACAGTTATTCTCGGCAGGGACGGTCGCGTCACCGGCAAGAGCATTGGCCACCTTGTATCGTCCACGTTGCTGCAAATGGGATGCGATGTGAAAGCGCTTGGGATATGCCCGACACCGACCGTCGCTTTGGCTGTTGAAAAACTGAACGCTGCGGGCGGCATTTCGATCACGGGAAGCCATAACCCGATGCAGTGGAATGGCCTCAAGTTTTTCGCTCCGACAGGGCTCTTTCTCGATGAACAGCAAAATAGAGAGCTCTGGAGAATAGCTGACAGATCAACTCGATCGTACGCGGCATGGGACAAACAGGGAAAACATCAGTCCGTCGAGAGTTTTCTTGATACACATGTAGACGCTGTCCTCTCACTGGCGTATGTGAAACCGCAAAAAATCCGCTCCAGGAAATTCAAGATTGTCGTCGACTGCATCAACGCTGCCGGCGGAGCGATCGTCCCCAAACTCCTCAAGAAACTGGGCTGCAAAGTCGTTGAAATGAACTGTGACCTGTCGGGTGTCTTTGCGCACACACCCGAGCCGATTCCGGAAAACCTCGCAGACTTGTGCAAACGTGTCCTAAAGGAAAAAGCGGACCTTGGAATCGCCGTGGATCCGGACGTCGACAGGCTCGTTTTGATAAACGAGAAAGGGGAGCCTCTTGGGGAAGAGTATACCATCGCAAGCGTTGTGAAGTTTGTCCTCGAGAAAGAAACAAAGAAGAACGTCAAGTCACAAATCAAGAAATCTCTTCCCAAAGTCGTCGTGAACCTCTCGACGACGAGAGCGGTGGACGACATCGCCAAACAATTCGGAGTTGAGGTGATTCGCACACCGGTGGGCGAAATCAATGTGGCAAAGAAGATGAAGGAAATAGGTGCGATCATAGGCGGAGAAGGAAACGGCGGAGTCATTCTGCCGGAAGCGCACCTGGGGCGTGATGCGTTGGTGGGTATTGCTCTGGTTCTACAGTTTCTTGCCGATTCCGGAAGCTCGCTTTCCGAACTCAAGGAGACTCTGCCGCAATACACAATCATCAAAGGAAAAATAGATACGGGTGCCATAAATGCTGACACCGCCTTCCGGAAGCTTCAGGACAGGCATGGAAAGAATGGAAGCATTACTCTTGCCGATGGGTTGAAAATCGATTTTCCGGACTCGTGGGTGCATTTACGCAAGTCGAATACAGAACCAATTATCAGGATCATCGCGGAGGCTCCTTCGGCCAGGAAAGCGAATGAACTTGTCAACAGTTTCATTCACGAAATTCTCTTAAGCTAATATGAGAGTGCGATACGTCCTCCCCTGTGTTCTTCTCAGTTCGTTCGGGATGGCCTTCCAGACCGACCCAGCGCCGTATCGGACGGCATTGAAACAGCCCGAAGCAACATCTTTATTCGGCAAGTGGCTTCATGCGATTGAATTCCCAGCGGACACGAAGGCAAGACTCGATTCCAACCTTGCGGTTGCAAAATCTGATTTCGATGAAGATCCGGAGAATGCAGACAACATCATTTGGTACGGCAGAAGGCTGGCGTACTTGTGGCGTTATCGGGATGCCATCGATGTTTTCACAAGGGGAATTGAAAAACACCCGAACGATCCGCGTATGTATCGACACAGGGGACATCGGTACATAACGGTTCGCGAGTTCTCAAAGGCTGTCGACGATCTCACAAAGGCGGCTCAGCTCATCAAAGGAAAACAGGACGTGGTTGAACACGATGGCCAGCCCAACCGGCTGAACATCCCCACCGGCACGCTTCATTCGAACATCTGGTATCATCTGGGTCTTGCTTACTATTTGCGGGGTGAGTTCGGCAAAGCTCTGGAGGCCTATCTCGAATGCATGAAGGTGTCGAACAACCCCGACATGCTCTGCGCAACAAGCGACTGGCTCTACATGACATACCAAAGGCTCGGACGCGCGAAGGAAGCGCAACAAGTTCTTCGGCCAATCACCAAGGATATGAACATTATTGAAAATACGGCTTACCATAAACGACTTCTGATGTACAAGGGGGAGTTACCGACAGATTCGTTGCTCAACACGAAGGAGGCTACGGATCTGGAAATCGCGACGCAAGGGTACGGCGTCGCAAATTGGTATTTCTACACGGGCCAAAAAGAAAAAGCTCTGGAACTCTTCCGAAAGGTCATCGAAGGAACGTCTTGGGCTGCGTTTGGGTATATTGCCGCGGAAGCAGACCTGAAGCAAATCTCAGCGCCAAAATGAAACGGAGAAGAATCGGCACCGTATTCCTTGCTGTGATCGTTTGGCAGGGATTGTGCGCTCAGGAGAAAAGATTCTTCTTTTTTCGAGACTTACCCTACGGTTCCGAGGCGGTATATAACCCGCTCACATTGTTGCTCAACGGCGGCGGCGACATCCTCCAGACATATCAAAGCCCGAACCGATTCGATGAACTGCCCTGGAAACTCGGAGCGACGAGTGTCTGGAGAAGCTTAACTTCACCTTTTCACTATGTAAACCAGTACGGTTGGGGCCGCTTTCTCAGCCAGGAAGTCTTTCCCACAAGCCTCAACGTTGAAAAAGCCCAGTGGATCCCCAACCTGTTTCTGCATACGATTGGCGGCGGGATGGAGTTCAGAAAGGTCACGGAATGGTATGACTATCATGGCTATCCTGTCCCGTACATCCTCGGGGCGTTCACGGCGATGTCATACCATTATCTCAACGAGCTCATTGAGAACGGCGACGGCATTCACCCCAACACCGACGCTATCGCCGACCTTCTGATTTTTGACCCGCTCGGCATTGTTCTCTTTAGCTCGGATGGGATCTCTGAGTTCTTCGCTGTGACTCTCAGCCTGAACGACTGGTCAAACCAGCCCGCAGTCTCGTTTCGCCCTTTTTCTGTAAGAAATGTCGGTCAGGCTTTTGTGGTGAAATATCCAGTTTCCGAAAGCAAGAGAACAAACATTTTTTTCCATTTCGGCAAGTTCGCTCTTCTTGGGCTTTCGCTCAAGACTCATACCGACGAAAGCGTATCGTTCGGGTGTGGAGCAACCACAACAGGAATCTATACCGTCGACGAGCGAAACGGAATTCCGACAAAATCCACTCTCATCGGAGCGATGGCAGGCATCTACTACGACCGGAATAATTCCTTGCTGGCATCTCTGACGGTGACCGACACGTTTATCGAGCGGTTCAAACTCAACGTGTATCCGGGAGTGCTGTTTTCATCACAGTTTTCACCGGGCATTTTCCTGGCGCTCGAGCAGGGCGGCACTTTTGGCGTCGGGGTTTCTTTGCCACTTCTTCCCATCGGCGTCAGCGCATATCAGCCAAGGTAGCAAACCATGATCCTCTCAAAAGTGACCGGTACCATCGTTTCAACGCAAAAAAATGAAAGTCTGAAGGGGTATAAACTCCTCATTGTTCAGCCCATCGATCTCGACGGGAAGCCGATCGGCCGCGACATGCTTGCCATCGACCAGGTGGATGCCGGCGTCGGCGACACAGTGCTTTGTCTCCAGGAAGGAGCCGGAGCCCAGCAAATCCTGAAACGCAAAGATGTACCGATACACACCGTGATCGTCGCAGTTGTCGACGGCATATCCGTGGAAAACAAATAAGCATGTTTGACATCCATGACCTGCTCCGGCTTTCCTCTGTTCCCCGCCTCGGCCCCCGTAGAATACGTGCTCTTATTTCGCATTTCAAAGATCCGGGAGAGGTGTTCAAGGCCTCACCCCGGGAACTGGTCAGAGTTCAGAGCATTACCAAAGAGATCGCCGCCAACATCGCACACCTGGAAGACGGCGACGCCTTCGCCGATGAACAGCTTAGAATGCTCGACAGAATCAAAGGCAGGGTCATTACCTTGTGGGACAAGGACTATCCGGAACTCTTAAAGAAGATTTATGACGCGCCGCCGTTCATTTTCACGTTGGGAGAGTTTGAGGATTCCGACCGTTATTCGGTGGCCGTTGTTGGCACCCGCCAGCCAACGTCCTACGGACAAATCGTAGCAGAGAATCTCAGCAGGGACCTCGCATCGCTTGGAATCACGACCGTCAGCGGGTTGGCACGGGGGATCGACACAATCGTTCATATCTCGACGCTCAAGTCGAACGGAAGGACCATTGCCGTAATTGGGTCAGGGTTGGACGTACCGTATCCACGTGAAAATCTGAAGTTGATGCAGAGGATATCGGAAAAAGGAGTCGTTGTCTCAGAATTTCCAATGGGGGCTCAGCCCGATGCACAGAACTTTCCCCGCCGCAACCGGATCATCAGCGGGCTTTCACTGGGTACCGTCGTCGTGGAATCAGCAGAAAACGGAGGGGCGATGATTACAGCATCGACTGCGCTCGACCAAAACCGCGAAGTTTTTGCCGTCCCGGGAAGCATCCTTGAGAAAAGGAGCGCAGGAACGAATAAACTGATTCAAGACAGCAGGGCAAAACTTGTGATGACCGTGAACGACATCCTGGAAGAACTCAAGGTTCAGCTGAAACCGTTTCTCAAGAAAGAACGGGAACCCGCTCCCCCCGCCGACATCAACCTGTTTGAGCGCAAGGTTCTGGATGTCCTCGGGAATGAACCCGTTCACATCGATTGCATCGCAGACCTCTCCGGCATCTCCACCGCTGACGCGCTTGTCCAACTTCTTTCCCTCGAATTCAAGGGCCTCGTCAAACAACTCCCCGGCAAAATGTTTTTGAAACATTAGCTTCCGCTATTTCTTCGGTTTGTACTCCCAAAGCACGTTCACGATTTTACTT
>CAYIBG010000102.1:0-7300 GCA_964361365.1 uncultured Ignavibacteriaceae bacterium
TGATTGGCGTTCGCGACCACAACTGTCTCTCTGAAAATGTCAGGATCATAACGTCTGGCCGCACTACGCAGTGCCTAACGAATGGAACGAAGTGGAATGGTTAGGCATTGAACGAGCTCCTTAAGTGTTTCAACAGCTTTAAGTTTGCCATTATAAATGTGCGAGTGTCGTAGTGCGGCCTGTTATGTGAAGTTGGTTTGCGCCCCTTATCCCGTAGGCGGCTGAAAGAGCGATTCGATAGCCGGAGAATCGGGATGGTACGAGAATATCCTTATCAAACTGCGCATCTTGGCCTTCTGAAAACTCATGCCATGAAAAACGCGCTCCTCGAATGACTCGTGTTCATGTCCGAGTGGCTGGTCGCCTGACCAGGATGCTAGGATCTCAGCTTCATTTTTGTCTGGAAATTCGGAAAACCAAGGCAAAAGGGTTGCCACCGGCTCACGAGATTCATAAAACTGTCTGTATGCCTCAGTTCGATCGGATCCGAGAGCCTGTTTCAACACGAAATGATTCTGGTCGTCGAAGAAAACTCCAAGTGGTCCTCCAAATCCGAACTTTGTGTGTATGGGAACCGGAAAAAGGGCCATCGGGGAAGCGTATATTGCCAAATCTAGGATGACCTTGTGGGTTCTCTGCAGAAGATCAAGCCAGAAATAAAGAATCTCACTATTCATGATTGTCAAGTTCGTACCTTTGCGAACCGTAACCGCCTGATCAATCAGCGGTTTGTGTGCATAAGCGCAGAGGTTCGCGTAGACGGCATCGAATGTTTCTTTGGTTGAGCCAGACGGTGGCAATTCAACCTGCTCGAAAACGGAATCGATGACATTCCTAAAAGGAGGTGAGTTCTTTGATCCAAACAACCAATCGTAAAAGGTCTCAAATGAGTCTTCGAATTTGAGTCGCTGCTGCCACCAAAGGTGAAATGTGTAAGTTTCCAAGCTAGCTCGCAAAACTGCCAGAGAAGCATGAAACTGACCGTTGAGGCCGCTCAGAACCGATTCCCTCAAGGCTGACAGAGATTCAAAA
Source organism: uncultured Ignavibacteriaceae bacterium (assembly GCA_964361365.1). GTDB lineage: Bacteria > Bacteroidota > Ignavibacteria > UBA10030 > UBA10030 > JANOGR01. The sequence goes on from CAYIBG010000102.1 coordinate 1,033, forward strand.
AAGAGATAGTGAACGTTGAAGAATCGACCTCGCTTAGGCAGAATCAGGTCGAGTAGGTCTTGGAATTCTTGTATCGCGGCCGCCGACCACACAACATCCCGATGGAGACTGGAGTCTTTGAGGTCGCCCTTGTCCAAGATATTAACGGCCTGGATAGCTGTGGGGGACAATTCCGTTTCAAGGATGTCCCACACCTGCAATAGCGAGAGATGATCTGGGGGTTTCCTGAAGACATGCAGACTAGTGTGGATGTCCATGAGCGCAGTTCCTTATCATGGTGGCGCAAACCAATTTTCACATAACGTCTGGCCGCACTACGCAGTGCCTAACGAATGGAACGAAGTGAAATGGTTAGGCATTGAGTGAGCACTATAATTCTTTCTTTTCAGATTTGACTTGGCCATATCAAATGAGCGAACGTCGTAGTGCGGCCTGTTAGCTGCAGTTGCCCGTTATCGAAGCAAAACAAGTGTCTTTGTTTCTGAGAATCGACCAGCTTGCAGACGATAAAAATAGATTCCGCTGGCCAATCCTACTGCATTCCATTGGCGTGTATACTTTCCCTCTGGCAATTCTTCAGACACAAGAGATGAAACCTTTCTACCCTGCAAATCAAAAACCTTGAGGGAAACAAACGATGGCGACCGCAGACTGAACGAAATTGTCGTTGTCGGATTAAATGGGTTCGGATAGTTTTGACTCAGACTGAACGTCTTCGGCACATCACTGGAGATGACTTCAACAGAAGTGATCATTTCTGATAAAGTTCTTCGCAATACGCCGTCACCATATGTGCCGGCATAGAGACTCGTACCGCTCACCGCAAGGGCGTTGACACCCGGATTGGTTAAGCCGCTATTGACTGCGGTCCAGTTTGTGCCGTTGTTGGTGGAAAGGCAAACGCCGCCACCATAAGTTCCGGCAAAGAGATTCGTTCCGCTGAACGCAAGTGCATAGACACTGCGATTAGTCAAGCCGCTATCAACGGTAGTCCAGTTTGTGCCGTCGTTGGTGGAAAGGAACACCCCGCCGGTATAAGTGGGGCCGTTACCAGTGGGACCGGCATAAGCGCCTGCAAAAAGACTCGTACCGGAGACAGCCAGGGAACGGACATAGACACTGGTTAAGCCGCTACTAACGGCTGCCCAGCTTGCGCCGTTGTTCGTAGAAAGAAAGACACCACCCCCGCCTCCCGCAAAAAGTTTTGTTCCGCTGATAGCAAGTGCCCACACATTGATATTGCTCAAGCCGCTGTTAACAGCAGTCCAGCTTGTCCCATTGTTAGTGGAAAAGCAAACGCCGCCTCCATATGTTCCGGCAAAGAGATTCGTGCCGCTCACGGCTAATGCATAGACATAGGGGCTGGTCAAACCGTTATTGACGGCAGTCCAGCTTGTGCCATTGTTGGTTGAAAGAAAGACGCCCCCCTCAGTTCCAGCAAAGAGATTCGTGCCGCTCATGGCAAAAGCTCCCACATGAAGATTGCTCAGGCCGCTGTTGACGGCAGTCCAGCTTGTGCCGTTATCGCTGGAATGAAAGGCACCGCCACCAGTTCCGGCAAAGAGATTCGTACCGTTCACGGCAAAGGCGAAGACATAAGGATTGGTAAAGCCGCCATTCGCGCTAATCCAGTTCGAGCCATTGTTGATGGAAAGAAAAACCCCTTTACCCGAAGTTCCAGCAAAGAGATTCGTTCCCAATACGGCAAGCGCTCTGACATAAAACGTGGTTATGCCGGAATTAATGCCCGCCCAGGTTGAGCCATTGTTGCTCGAAAGAAATATGCCACCATCGGTTCCCGCGAACAAATTCGTTCCGCTCACAGCGAGGGCTGAGACGTATGGATTGGTGATGCCACTGTTGGCAGCAGTCCAGCTCGCACCCTTATCCGTGGAAACAAACACGCCGCCGCCAGTTCCCGCGAACAGATTCGTCCCGCTTACGGCAAGGGAAAGGACGTAGGAATTTGTCAAGCCGCTATTGACGGCGGTCCAGCTTGCACCATTGTTGGTGGAAAGGAAAACGCCTCCGCCCGAGGTTCCAGCAAAGAAATTCGTGCCGCTCACGGCAAAGGAATGGACGTCGGGATAGGTTAGGCCGGAATTCATTCCTACCCAGCTTGAACCGTTATTGGTGGAAATGAAAACGCCTCCTCCGGAAGTTCCAGCAAAGACACTCGTTCCAATTACGGCAAGGGCAAAGACATAAGAATTTGTCAAGCCGCTATTGACGGCGGTCCAGCTTGCACCATTGTTGGTGGAAAAGAAAACGCCTCCGCCCGAGGTTCCAGCAAAGAGATTTGTGCCGCTCGCAGCAAGGGTCAAGACAAGACGATTGGTCAGTCCCGAATTTACCTGAGTCCAGCCCGTTCCGTTGTCGGTGGAAAGAAAGATGCCATCGGAAGAAGTTCCGGCAAGAAGATTCGTACCGCTAACAGCAAGACATAAGACTGACCCACCGTCCAGTCCATTCGCCCTAACCCACTGAGCATGTAATGGATTCTCGGTGGCGAACAGGCAAAGTGTCGCAAACAGCAAACGAAGGTTTCTCATATATATTCTTTTTCGTGTAAGAATGAAAGGCAATTGCAGCTAACGGTCGGCGTAACCACGCCGTGCGCAACAAATGGAGTGTCAACGGAATGGTTGCGCAAGGAGCGAATACAACTAATTATCAAAATCGGCTTTATAGTCTCCTTATCAAATGAATGAGTGTCGTGGTTACGCCTGTTAGGCGCTGCTTGCCCGAAGAAAAGAACAGTTTCACTCTTTGAGTTTATTTAGAATTTGTTGGGCCGCTGCTCTGTGAAAATCGGACGACGGATGGAAATGGATTTCTGTTTGGTCACTAGGCCATTGTCCGGTTTGTAGTCTGAAAAGGTGGACCACTTCTGCCTCGATTGTCTCCAACTCCATTGACACGTTGTCCCTTGTTGCTCCGTCCAGATACCAGACATCTAAACGAAGTTGGCTATCAGATTTCCGCCAAGCATAACCGTGATAGCCATGCTCCCCGGTTGCTCGCATTCCGCCACCGAGTCGAGATGAAAGTGGTTGTTTTGAGACTCCGACATACGCCAAAGACGAATTTCGAGAAACTACATAGAGTTTAGGTCTATCGGTTGTGGCGGGCGCAATGAAATGGGATCGTCCGTCTGGAGATATGACTGAATATCGATTTCCCGACACTTTGAGTGTGTAAATGTCAGGCCCAACCAAATTCACGTGTGTTCCTTTCTACCTGAGGGCAAGTAGCGCCTAACTCGTGGAACAACGCTACTCGTCAGTGCGCCAACTGCACCGTCGCCCACACTTCCAGCGGCTCAATGGACATTCCGCCACGCGTCGGCCCGCCGCCCGGAGCCGGCCCCCTGCCACCCCCCCTTCGCCCTCCGCCACCCGCTGCCGGACCTCCGGCTGGTTCCGAGCCGGGTTCAAACCCGCCAACATCAAACCCAACGGAGATTTTCGCACCCGGCGCCGCTTCAACCGAGTACGGCTGTTCGGATGAGCTTCTCAGAGGAATCTTCATTTCGTACACAAGCGATTCCTGTTCGTTGTTGATTTTTAGCCCGATCCCCTTTGCGGCAAGAAGCGGAACACGCACGGGGCCCTGCTCGAGAGGAGAGATGTAATCGAATTCCATCTGCCCCTGGCCGCCTTGCGGAAACTGTTCTCCCTGCACAGGCCTTGCCGGCGCCCGCCCCATCCCCAGCGGATAGTGCACGCCGATCGTCTTCTTCCCCCGCGCTAACGGGTCGAACCACAGCGTGAGCCCCCGGAACATGATCTGTCGCCGCAGGTCGGGCTTCGCCACCACGAGCACAACATAAACGTTCGCATCGTCGTTCATAACCGCAAATCGCAATCCGTCTTTCTCGCCCCACGATGAATCGGGCCAGTCGGACGTTGATCCATCGATGGTAATTGATTTCACCGCACGCGAGCTGACAAGCTCAAGACTGCTGCATCCTGCAAGAGCCACGCCAAAAGCGATGAGGCTGAGGATTCGCAAAACGTTCTGTTTCGGCATATGGACCTTCCTGTCTGGTCGAAATTGAGAAAACTAATAACGCAGTGTTGGACGAACCTGTTTCACCATAGTTTTGAACCTTTTTGAGCAAATTGCAACACCGAAAATGTGGCTTGAATCGGGCTTCGTTTTCAATTACATTTTTCGTCCGGCCATGACCACTCCTCCCCAGCCCTCTTCCTCCATCAGACTCACACTCTCGGACTTGAATCCCCGCTGGGTCGACATACTGGCTTTTGCGTCCAGTCTTTTGCTCGCTTTTCTTCTAGGCTGGTCATCGAAGGACCTCTTGTGGGGGTTGTGGCTCACAAGCTTCATGGGAGGAATCTCCTATACCACCTGGTGTCTCGTGATCAGGAAACTTCTCATCAAAGAAAGTGCGTGGAAGCGCATCTTCCCGGCTCTCGCAGGTCTCATCGGAGTTGCATTCTTTTCACTTCATTTTGGCATGTTTCACTATGTGTATGCAAGCATGCTGGACCTTCCCTGGCCTTTGCGCAGCGACCCGGGCCGCGTCTACCTGGGCAAGCTCACGTGGCGCGGAGTAAGCGATTTTCCTTTCTTTGAAACGCTCTGGCTGGCCGTCCAGAATTACTGGATGCTGGCATTCATCAACATCGGCCGTGACCACGAGAACCTGTTCCGGGTCGACGCCAAATTCGACAGCGGCCAGGCGTATTTGAAAGTCCTCAAGCTTCATTTTGTTATGATTCTGATGGTGTTCCTGAACTTCCTCGGGTTGGAGTCGTTCGCACTTTTCCTGATTTTCTTTTTTATTCTCTATGCACCGCCGGCGGTTTGGAAAACTCTTTTTCCTAAATTGGCGACGAATCAGAAAGGCCAGGCCCCGGTCGCGTCCGGCTCCGGTCCGCAAACTTGAGATTCAACCAGTCATTTTCATTGGAGGGATTATGAAAGCAACGCGTATGTTCCTGGTTCTCTGTTTTCCAATCGTCTTGTTTGCACAACTCCGCTTTTCTGCGACGTTTCCAAAAGAGCGGGGCGGCCCGTTCGACGGCCGGCTACTCGTAATGATTTCCGCCGATACAACGAACGAACCGCGGTTTCAAATCAACGACGGCCCGACAACCCAGCAGGCATTTGGAAAAAACGTGGAAGGCTGGAAAGCGGGGGTGCCTCAGGTTGCAGACCAGTCAACATACGGCTACCCGCGTCAGACGACAAAGGAAATTCCGAAGGGAACATACTGGGTCCAGGCGCTCCTGCACAAGTACGAGACGTTCAAGAGGTCGGATGGGTACACCGTGAAGCTCCCGATGGATCGCGGAGAGGGACAGCAGTGGAACCGGGCTCCCGGAAACATTTTTTCCAAACCGAAGAAAGTTGTCATCGACCCGGGAAAAAACGAGACACTGACGCTCGTGCTCGACCAGGAAATCCCTGCGATTGAGCCGGCGAAAGACACAAAATACATCAAGCATGTGAGAATTCGAAGCGAGCGGCTCTCGAAATTCTGGGGACGCGATTTCTATCTGGGAGCAAACATCCTGCTTCCCTTCGGCTGGGAGGAACATCCCAACGCCCGATATCCGCTGGCTGTATTTCACGGTCATTTTCCCCCAACGTTTGGCGGCTTTCGCGAAACACCACCGGACACTGGACTGAAGCCCGATTATAGCGAGCGCTTTCGAATCCATGGCTACAACCTCATTCAGCAGCAATATGCCTACAAGTTGTACCAGGATTGGACGAGTGCAAACTTCCCGCGCTTCATGGTGATGGAAGTGCAGCACGCAAATCCGTATTACGACGATTCATACGCCGTGAACTCCGCCAACATCGGACCCTACGGCGACGCGATCATGTACGAATTGATTCCGGAGGTCGAGAAACAATTTCGCGGAATCGGACAAGGTTGGGCGCGCTTCACTTACGGAGGTTCGACGGGTGGATGGGAAGCTCTTGCGGTGCAGGTTTTTTATCCGGATGAATTCAACGGCGCCTGGGCTGCTTGTCCGGATCCCATCGATTTTCGGGCATACACTGTCATCAACTTGTATGAAGACGAGAACGCCTTTTTCATCGGCAAACCGTGGAAAAGAACTCCGCGGCCAGGCAAACGAGATTACAAGAACGAAGTTACGGCAACACTTGAAGAAGCAAACCGTTTCGAGCTCGTCCTTGGAGACAACAGCCGCTCCGGCCAACAATGGGACATCTGGGAGGCCGTCTATTCACCTGTCGGGGAGAATGGATACCCGAAACCGATTTGGAA
>CAYIBG010000103.1:0-7266 GCA_964361365.1 uncultured Ignavibacteriaceae bacterium
AGCGATTGTTCGAAATGCTCTTGCATTTGCTGACGAATGCGATTAAGTTCGCTCCGGTTGGTGGTTCTATAGAAGTTACTATCCGTTGCATCGAATCCCAGGTTGAGCTTGTTATAACAAACGACGAGAGCGTGATCTCCCCCCAGGAACTTCCTTTCGTCTTTGATCCTCTTTATCAGTTTCAGCTCCGAACAGGCCAGTTGAGCAGTCCGGGCGTTGGTTTAGCAATCGCGAAACGTATCGTTGAATTGCATGGTGGAACGTTGAATGCCCGCGAAGAGGGAGAGGGCGGTTCCAGCTTCGCTGTGAGTTTGCCGCTTCGTCAAAAGCCAAACTGAGTAAGAAATGCAATGCGCCTGCTGCTTCGTAACAAAGAGAACACACAACTAAGGAGAACCAGAGATTGGCCGAGAAACTGATTTTTATTGTCGATGACGAGGAAAGTGTCGCGAAACTCCTCGAACTTTGGGTGACGGAAAAGTGGAAATATAAGTCCCGGGTATTTTCAAGCGGCGAGCAATGTCTTGAAGCACTCGATGAAGGTCCGGAAGTTGTGTTGCTCGACCTCATGCTTCCAGGCATTGGGGGCACTGAAACGCTGAAAGATATAAGGAAGAGGGAGCCCGACCTGCCGGTTTTTATCCTCTCAGCTCAAGCCAAGATTGACGTGGCAATTGAAACTCTGAAGGTTGGTGCTTCAGATTACTTCAGCAAACCGATCGATTTTCCTCGTCTCGAAATCGCCATCAAGAACGCACTGCAGATTTCTGAGCTTTCAAAGGAAGTAGAACGTCTACGGGAAACTGTCAGCCAGAGGGTGCATTTTGAGAATATTGTTGCTCAAAGCGGAGAGATGCACGATGTATTTTCCCTCGTGGGAAAAGTGAAAGACAACGAAATACCCGTTCTTGTTCTCGGCGAAAGTGGAACGGGGAAAGAACTTGTTGCCAAAGCGATTCACTACAACGGCAAGCGCAAGAACGGGCCGTTTATTGTTGTCAATTGCGCATCGATCCCGAGAGATCTGCTTGAAAGCGAGCTCTTTGGGCATGAAAAGGGCTCTTTTACTGGTGCGGTTCAACGCCGGTTGGGCAGGTTCGAGCAGGCGGGCGGGGGAACGGTTTTCCTCGACGAAATCGGCGAACTTGACCTGAGCCTGCAAGCAAAGCTTTTGCGGGTTATCCAGTCCAAGGAATTTGAACGCGTCGGCGGAAACGAGACAATCAAGACTGATGCCCGTGTTGTATCAGCAACAAACAAGGATCTCAAAGAAGAGGTAAAACACAAACGTTTCAGGGAAGACCTTTATTTCAGACTCTCGGCCTTCCCGATCATGCTTCCCCCGCTTCGGCAAAGAAAGTCGGATATTCTCCTATTGGCAGAGTTTTTTTTGAAGCAATTCTCGAAAGAGCTGGCCAAACCCAATCTGAAGTTTTCACGGAAAGCCTTGAACCTGTTATACGAATATCCCTGGCCCGGGAATGTGCGGGAATTGGAAAACGCGATTCAGCGCGCCATCGTTATGGTGGACAACCAGGAAATTACGGAGCGAGAATTGCCGCTGTCTGTTCAAACTTTTGCATCACCCGCCGCGGGGGATAAGGCGGCATCGCCGTTCGCGCTCGAAGATGATGTGATTGTGCCTTTTGAAAAACTCAAGGAAAACGCAATTCGGAATGCTCTCAAAGCTACAAAAGGTAATATCGTGGAGGCGTCTCAGAAGCTAAAAATAGGCCGGGCAACCCTGTATCGTTTGATGCAGAAGTACAAGATCACCGTGTGAAATCAGATCTGGAGAAGGGTAACCGTTACCGTCGTTCCGACATCAACCTGGCTTTGGATCTTTAAGGAACCGCCCTGTAATTGGACAAGCCGTCGCGCAACCGTGAGGCCAAGGCCTGAGCCCTGCTGCTCGAAGAATTTGCGGTCAAATTGGTTAAATGCAGCTACCTCAGCTATTTGGTCCGCACGCATCCCTCTCCCCGAGTCCTGGACCTTGATAAGATATCCCGCATCTCCCACCTCACCCCGAACCTTTACCTGAGTCCCACCTTTGGAGAACTTGAATGCGTTGTCCAGCACTTCTTCCACAACTTTGTCAAAGTACTGCGGAATGAACGAAACCGCGACATCTTCCACTTTCACGTCCAGGTCATTCTCCCTGTTAAAGTCTTTCGCCTTCGTCTTCGCGAGCTCGTCAAGCTTCGCCTCCACATCCTTGGTGACCATCTCTTCACCTTCCTTCTTATGCAGCTCTGTTTGTTTGAGTTCGAGCTGGGCATAGATGAGATAGTTCTCCACAAGACGTTGAAGCCTTTTGGCATTCTTGTGGATTCGTTCTGCCATTTTGGACACTTCGGCCGTTTCCAGGTCGGCGGCCTGCTTGCGGAGTAAGTCCGCATAGCCCAGGATGCCGTTGAGGGGAGTGCGAAGCTCATGCGGCAGCGTCACGCTCATGCTCACCCTGAGTTCGTCGAGCTTCTTATTGGCCTTCCGGAGCACCTCCTGTTGTTTCTGGAGTCTGGAATTGATTGCGCTGATCAACTCTTCTGCTGTGAAGGGTTTCGGAATGTAATCGTCCGCCCCAAGTTCCATCCCCTGCCTCATCCCGGCCCTATCAGCCAAGGCAGTCATAAGGATAACAGGAATTGTTGCTGTCGAGGAGTCCGATCTGATGGCTGAAAGAAGGTCGAATCCGCCGCCATCACTCATATGAATATCGGTGATGATCAAATCAGGATGCTCGATTCGAGCAATAGCGACGCCTCTGGAACCGTTCTCAGCCCCGAGGACGTCAAACCCGTTGTTTTTGAGGACCGTCAGCACAAACTGGAGCTGCGACATCTCGTCTTCGACAACAAGAACTTTCATGGTTCGACTAAAGTAGAAAGAGAGAACTGCAAATTCAAGTGAGCACGACCTTTTTTCATCCCTCGATGAACCCTAAAAGAGGTTGTTCGGAGAGAGACTGATGATTACATTATCTAGGTCAATCAACCCTTACAAAGGACAAAACATGAAAAAAACTATTCTGCTGTTGATGTGTGGCCTTTTGACCTTCGTTTCTTACTCGGGTTCTAACAAGTATGGGAAAAAAGTCACGGTAAAAGAGAAAACGAAGATCTCAGAGATTCTTTCCCAGCCCAGGAAATTTGATGGCAAGAGAGTCCTGGTGGAAGGACAAGTCGTGGATGTGTGCACGAATCAAGGTTGCTGGATCATGATCTCGGAGGACAAGGACTCTGAGCCGATCCGTTTCAAAGTGGAGGACGGGGTCATTGTGTTTCCCGTTGATGAGAAAGGCGGCACTGTCCGTGCCCAGGGTGTCGTCAGCGCAAAGGAATACACGAAGGAAGAGCTGATCGAACAAGGGAAGCATCACGCTGAGGAAGCCGGTAAAACGTTCGATCCTTCGACCGTGAAAGGGCCGAAAATGGTTGTCATACTCAAGGGCGAAGGAGCAGTTATCTCGCGGTAATCGTTCCCTTCCTGGAGCCGGTCTGCCAAAAAACTGACCAAGCTGACTACTTGAAAATTCGGATCGTCGCGCCAGATTCAAACGACCTTTTTTCGTCGATTCGTTACAAGAAATAGGCCTCCCACAACAATCATAAGCGCCCCCCACCAGAGGCCCGGCCGCAATTGAGCGAACATGGTGACATGTTCCGGAGGGTTTAACACGAAGAAAACATCGGCAAAGAGAACGAACACGCCGTTGACCAGCAGCAACACTCCCACGAAGAACCAGATTGGTTTCATGCGTCACCTCACCAGAAATAGAAATTGAGTATCAACAAAACGATGCAAGACAGGATCGCAAAGAACTCCACGGACTTGTAAAACGGGGGTTTTGCAACCGCCGACTCGGTTGTCAGACCCTTCACCAGCCCCACAAGCTCCTCACGGGGCTTTTTCTCTGTAAACAAGCTCACCACGATCGTTACAACAAAGCAGATGAGCCACGCCCACCACGCACGCCAGAAATTCACAGCCATGTCGCTGCTTACTTGTGAAAGCGTGATGAGACCTTTGTCCATCCAGTCGAATTTCACTGCGAGGAACATAAGGAACGACGAGCTCATTCCCGCGATCAACCCCCAAAAAGCGCCGTTGGGCGTTATCCAGACGACAAACATCCCGAGCAGCATTGTTGCAAACAGCGGCGCATTTACCCAGGAGAAGATCGCCTGCATATAATCCATGATGCTCGGAAAACTTTTGGCCCAGTACGCCGTGCCAACGCTGATGATAATTCCGAAAATGGTGGTAATCCTGCCAACGAAGAGCAAGTGATCGTCGCTTGCGTCTTTTTTAATCACAGCCCTGTAGATGTCGTACGTCCACACCGTGTTGAATGCACTGACATTTCCCGCCTGGCCTGCCATGAATCCCGCCAACAATGCCGTCACTCCTAGTCCGATCAAACCCGGAGGATAGTAGCGCGCAATCAAGAGTGGTAACGCGGAGTCATAGTTGACCTGTCCTCCGTCAGAAAGCAGTTTGAACCCGCTGTTCGGGTCGTTGGCCAGGACCCACGCTATGAGTCCGGCGATAATCACGATGAACGGAACCGCCATTTTAAAGAACGAGGCAATAATCGGCGTCATCCTAGCGGCCTTCAGATCTTTAGCTGAGAAGGCCCGCTGAACGACAAGGAAGTCGGTCGTCCAATATCCGAATGAAAGAACGAAGCCAAGTCCCATAACAATGCCTGCCCATGTAATTTCCATTCCATTCTGACTCGGATCTCCTGATGTTGACCACAACGTCGAGAATGAGGTGGGAACCCGTGAAAACAGTTCCTTCATCCCGCCAATCTCCACGAGGCCGAGGACAGAAACGAGGAAGAGACCAAACCAGATGAGAAAAAACTGGACGATCTCAGTGAAAATTGCTGAAAGCAACCCGCTGAGGGAAACATAGACAGCCACGGTCGCTGCAGAAATCCAGAGGCTTGCATCCCAGTTCCATCCAAGAAACGTGTGAAGGACCAGAGCCATCGCGTAAAGGTTGATGCCGGAAACAAGCACCGTCATGATGGCGAATGCGAACCCGTTGAGAATTCGTGTTTTCTCGTCGAAGCGCAGCTTTAAGTACCCCGGGACAGAATGGATGCGGCTGCTGTAATAAAACGGCATCATGTAGATGCCCAGAAACAGCATCGCCGGAATTGCTCCAACCCAATAAAAATGGGCGACGTACATTCCGTATTTGAACGTATTTCCCGTCATCCCAAGGAGCTCGAGCGCACCGAGGTTGGCAGAGAGGAACGCAAGCCCTGCCACCCACGAGCTGTTTCTTCTTCCCGCGAGGAAGAAATCCTCCTGATTCTTCGTGAACCGTCGAAGGTAAAACCCCAGACCAATGATGAAAGCAAAGTAGAACAGGATTACGATCCAGTCGATCCATTGCAGGCCGATTGCAGTCATGGTTGCCTCATGGTGTGAAGTTGAGAAGCAATGTCATTCCGTGACACTCTTTTTTCTGAAGAAGGCGTCCAGTTTTTTCCAAAAACGTTCAGAGAGCATTCCAGAAAGAACCTGAACTTACTCGGCCAAGAATTTGTAGATGGTTTGCTGACGGTATGTTTGGCCGGGGCGCAATGTGGTCACTGGAAATTCAGGACGGTTCGGAGAATCCGGATAATGCTGGGCCTCGAGACAAAACCCATAATGCTTCAAGTATTTCTTTCCCTTTTTTCCGGCAAGCGACCCGTCGAGGAAATTTCCCGTATAGAATTGCATCCCGGGCTCCGTTGTCCAGACCTCCATTGTCCTTCCACTGCCCGGCGCGTTAACCTTTGCACCAAGTGCGAGGCCGTCCCCTGTTCGATTGAGAACGTAGTTGTGGTCGTATCCTCCTTCAACTTCTTTGATGCGACTTCCGATTGTCGAAGGTTTTCTGAAATCCATTGGAGTCCTTTGAACCGAACGAAGCTCACCCGTTGGAATCAAGCTTTGATTCACAACAGTGTATTTTTCTGCGTTCATCATCACCGAATGACTCAGAATATCCCCCTCACCCGCACCTTCCAAGTTGAAATAGCTGTGATGGGTAAGGTTCACCACTGTGGGCTTGTCCGTCGTTGCTTCGTACGAGATGGACAACTCGTTTTTGTCGTTGAGCGTGTAGACCACTGCGACAGACAGATTTCCTGGATAACCCTCTTCTCCGTCTTTGCTTTGATGCCGCAACTCCAATAATACAGAGTTGTTCTTCACCGAAAGTTTTGCTTTCCACACCGCTTTATCGAGACCTTTGTTCCCGCCGTGTAAGTGATTCCCGTTGTTGTTCGTAGCAAGTTTGTATTCGACACTGTCGATTCTAAATCGCCCCGCCGCGATTCGGTTGGCATATCGTCCCACAATGCATCCGAAATAAGGATGCTCCTGGACATACTGTCCAAGGTTATCAAAGCCAAGCACAACGTCTTTCAGAGCACCAGTTTTGTCGGGGACCCAAAGCTCCGTGACAATCCCGCCAAAATTCGTGATCTTAACGGTCATCGATCCGTTCGTCAAGGTGTACAGCATGACATCCTGTTTTTCAGGCGTATTGCCGAATTTCTCCTCCTTATAACTCATTTTCTCTTCTTCCTTGCCTTGGAGTTTTGCTTGTTCTCCCGCAAACAATGTGGACATACCACCGAGAAGGAACACGGACAAAACTCGTAAACGATGATGATGCAGCATGAGAGTGTGGCTCCTTTGTTAGCATTGTTTTTGAAAAGACACCGAATCAGAACGAACCATAATAACAACAATTGGCTAATGCATCAATCTGATTTGGACGTTTTTTTATGTCACAAAGCGCTTGAGAGCAAGGTTGGCATCGTTTAAGAATAGTCTCGATATTCACCTCGGCAGGATTCGTATCCTGAATTTCCATGCATGATAATTTCCACGAGAAAATCAGACAGTGAAACCTCAGTATGCATTGTGCGTTGTCATTGTTTCCGCAATGCTTTCATCATGTTCCATCCTCTCGCTCTTCCAGGATCGGGAGGATTTCATACGGGTCCATGGAACGCAGCTTCTTCATAAATCATCGCCGTATTACTTCGTGGGAACCAATATGTGGTACGGTTGCTATTTGGGTTCTCCCGGCCAGACGGGCAACCGGCCGCGGCTTCTTCGGGAGCTGGACTCGATGAAGGTGTACGGCATTTCCAACCTTAGGGTGCTTGCAGCATCGGAGGAATCCTACATTCGACAATCAGTAAAGCCTGCAATCCAGCGCTCGCCGGGCGTTGTCGACGATTCCCTT
>CAYIBG010000104.1:0-3036 GCA_964361365.1 uncultured Ignavibacteriaceae bacterium
TCCATCTTTCACGACCGCGCCCTCGTCGACGACTTGGCCCAGGAAGTTTTCATCAAGGCCTACCTGGCGCTTCCGAATTTCCGTTTTGAATCATCGTTCTATACGTGGATTTACCGTATCGCCGTGAACAAATCCCGCGATGAAATGCGACGCCGAAAAGTGAAAAAATGGCTCTCGTTTGCATCCATGACTGAAACAGGGGATAAGGAATTCAGTGAGAAGACATCTGTCCATCAAGTGAACAACGAGGCACAGGAGCTCGTTGCCAAAGGACTCGAACTGCTGCCGGAAAAATTCCGCGTCCCGATTCTCCTGAAAGACATTGACGGGTTCTCGTACGAAGAAATGGCAGATGTGATGCAATGTGAGCTTGGAACTGTCAAATCCAGACTTTCCCGGGGGCGGGCAATGCTGCGCATCGTGCTGAAGCCCCTCCTGGAGGAGGCCGAACAATGAAAACCTATTCAAGAAAACAAATTTCCCACGCACTCTCGCTGTACCTCGACGGCGCGCTCGATGAAACAGAACGTCGTGAGCTGGAAGAATACATTGCGGCGCATCCGGACGCTCAACGGGAATTGAACGAGTTCAGGAACCTCCAGCGTCTTTTGGCGGATCGGCCCAAGCTGAAAGATAATCCTGTGTTTTGGACTAAGTTATCTGCAGCTCTGAAACATCCACAGGCAGAGACCGAGACGCTCCTGCCGTTTCCCCGTAAGTTTGTACCGGCTGCGGCCATGGCCGGAATCGCTGTCCTGGTTCTCGGCGGCGTTTTCCTGTTTCAAAACCGTGACCAGCTCGGCGAATTTCTCTCCGAGAAATCAAAAATAGTAAAGGACGTATATGAGCAAGGTGTGCTGAAAGGCTCGATCTTGCCGCTGTTCTCCGACATCGACAAAAACCAGGTGCTGCAGTTCTCTCTTCTTGGAACGCTTTCCCTCGACTCTAAACAAGAATCTTCGCTGAGGGTGGACGAAGAGGCGGAGAAGGGATACCGTATCGAATTCGGCAAGGGTAAAACAAAGCAAACGAAGCCGGTGACTGTCCAGAATTTCAAGGAAGAAGTCCAGCTGTCATCGAAACAGGAGAAAGTCATCGATTCCATGCTGGCTGTCATGAAAGACCGGATCGAGGCCTCTGTGCTCGTCTCGGAAAACGACGCATTGGTGATCGACCCCGAGCTGTCAAAGCTCAACCGTGTGATGGTGTCCAACATTGCGGCCTCACTCGATCCTACGCAGCGTGTCCGGTTTAACAGATTCCTCGAGATACGCGATGCCCCATACATGGTTTCCGTGCAACAAGTCCGGAGAGACAGCAAGGAACGAATACGTCAGACGCTTGTGAACATCCACAAAGCTCATGGCTTCCAGCAATTCCTGGTGGTCACGTCAGACACGGTGATTTATGCCAAAGTGGACATCAACATCGACAGCATCCGCAACGAGTTTGAATCGAAGTTCAGGCATATGCCGCCCCGCGCCGACCGGGTCGTACGCATGCTCAGAGACCGCGAGCTGGCGGCATTTCCCCGCACACAAGGTCTCCCACGGTCTCTGCAGGTGTACGGCGATTCTCAGACTTTCAGTATTGAAATCGAGAAAGAAATGGTTGCGCCCGAGATCAACGGCCACCCGATTGACGTGCTTCCGAGGGTGCGTGCCACAGCCCGGACTCGTCCGTTGATGAGAGGGTTTGATTTCCAGTTTGTTTCACCGGGCATCGGCGAGAGCCTGAGCGTCAAATTCTTCGATGAATCGGGGCGGGCTTTCGATTCCATGGTTCCATTACCGGGTCAACGCTATCAGAAAAAATACCCGCCAAAGCTCGACAGTATGATGAAATCGATGGACGAGAAAAAGATGAGAGAAGAAGCCGGTCTCCAACAGGATCGAAGACGCAGGCAAGAAGAATAGAGAAGTCATACTTCTGACCAGACAAGACCCCGGCTTTTTCAAAAGGCCTGGGTTTTTTGTTTCGTGCGCTTTCTCTGACAATCTTCTCTTAGAGGGGCGAATCGCACGCGTAGGGACGTATGGCCATACGTCCCTACTGAATGAACTGCGTTCCATGAATGCGATTCGCACCGAGAATTTGCTGAAGTTCTTTTTTTGCGTTGACTTTCCGGCCAATTTCCTCTATATTTTTATGCTTCACTTCGAACAACGTTTTCATTTTGGAGAATACGCAGTGGAAATGTCAACAAAAACCAGGTTTTTTAAACCGGAAGAGGTTCCGCAAAAGTGGTTCCTCGTGGATGCCTCCGGGAAGACTCTTGGCCGGATAGCGTCTCAGGTAGCCAGGATTCTCCGCGGGAAGCATAAACCATTCTTTACCCCAAACGCCGACCTCGGAGATTTCGTGGTTGTTGTCAATGCAGAAAAGATTCGTGTCACGGGGAGAAGGACGGAACTGAAAGAGTTCTACCACAACACCTTATATCCCGGAGGAGCTGTCTTTGAGAGGTTCAAAGACCTGATCAAAACAAAACCGGAATGGGTATTCGAACACGCTGTCAAAGGAATGATTCCGAAGAACCGTTTGGGAAGAATAATCATCAAGAAACTGAAAGTGTACCGGGGAACCTCACATCCTCACTCAGCTCAGCAACCTGAACCACTGTCGTTTTAACAAAGGACAAGCAAATTGATGACACCTGTGATGACTGTTGGCCGTCGTAAGAATGCCGTCGCCCGCGTCAAGTTGAAAGAAGGTTCGGGGAAAATTACGATTAATGAACGGGATCTGGAGAATTACTTTCCGGTGGACACGCTGCGCGGCGAAGTCTTGAAGCCTTTCAAGGCAACAGAGACCCTCGGCCGCTATGACGCAAAGATCCGCGTCAATGGTGGAGGTTCCACAGGCCAGGCGGGAGCGATAAAACTCGGCATCGCCCGTTCACTTGTGGCCATTGATGAAGATTTGCGCACGAACCTGAGAAAGGCCGGCCTTTTAACCCGCGATCCCAGGATGGTTGAGCGAAAGAAGTACGGGCAGAAAAAGGCCCGCAAGCGGTTCCAGTTCTCAAAGCGGTAA
>CAYIBG010000104.1:3136-7254 GCA_964361365.1 uncultured Ignavibacteriaceae bacterium
ATCAATCATATTCTCTGATTCAACCGGCAGTGTCGAGTCCGCCGCAAGCGGATAAGATTCCGGAAGAAGACGACGAGAATAGTCGAACAACTAATATAAGGAACGATGCATGCCTCGCGTAGAGCTTGACGCCCTTCTGCAAGCGGGCGCCCACTTCGGGCACCTCACCCGCCGCTGGAACCCCAAAATGAAGCCGTATATTTTCATGGAACGCAACGGCATTCACATCATCGATTTAAAGAAAACCCAGGAGATGCTGGATTCAGCCTGCAATGCCATTTCGAAAATTGTAGCCGAAAACCGCCGGCCCCTGTTTGTCGGGACAAAAACACAGGCGAAGGAAGTGGTGACGGAAGAAGCGAAACGCTGCAACGCTTTCTATGTGACGGAACGTTGGCTTGGCGGAATGCTGACGAACTTCACCACCATCAGAAAAAGTGTGAAGCGGCTGACGAACATCGAGAAGATGGAAACAGACGGGACGTTTGAAAGCATAACGAAAAAAGAACGCCTGACGTTGTCGCGTGAGCATGAAAAGCTTCAGGATATTCTGGCCGGTGTTGTGGATATGACCAGGCTTCCGGGAGTGCTGTTTGTCGTGGACATCCAGAAAGAATCCATTGCGGTCAGCGAGGCAAAGAGGCTCAACATACCCGTCATCGCCATCACGGACACGAATTCGGACCCGGAACACATTGATTACCCGGTGCCCGCGAATGACGATGCGTTGAAATCGATACAACTGATCACGAAAGCAATTACGGACGCCGTTCTTGAAGGCAATGAGCGGGCATCAGCGAAGAAAGCGGCCGCCGAGGCTGATGCAGAAGCCGAAGCAGCGCATAAGAAATAATAAGGAATGATATGGCGGTGAGCACTGAAATAGTGAAGCAGCTGAGGGAAAAAACAGGCGCCGGCATGATGGACTGCAAAAGGGCGCTTGAAGAAACCGGCGGAGACATCGAGAAGGCTATCGAGCATCTCCGGAAGAAAGGCGCAGCCACTGCGGCCAAACGTGCTGACAAGGAAACGAATCAGGGCGTTGTCGAAGCATACATCCATGCTGGGGGCCGGATCGGCTCGATGGTGGAGTTGAATTGCGAGACAGACTTTGTGGCCAAGACGCCTGATTTCAAACAACTCGCACACGACATCGCCATGCAAATCGCGGCGATGAGTCCGCAGTACATTTCGCGGGAGCAAGTTTCCAAGTCGGCGATTGAGAAAGAAATGGAAATCTACAAGTCCCAGGCCATGAACGAGGGGAAGCCCGTCGACATTGCCGAAAAAATAGCGCAGGGCCGGCTCGACAAGTTTTTTCAGGAGTTCGTCCTGATGGAACAAAGTTTCATCAAGGATTCCGGCAAGACCATCAAGGACTTGTTGGACGAGGCGACGGCCAAAGTCGGCGAAAGAGTCTCCATCGGTCGATTTCAGCGATACCATCTTGGTGAAAATCACACGTGACAGGAATCCCGAAGGAATTCGGGATTTTTTTTGACAGAGCATTCGACTATGCCACAACTCAAGTATAAACGGGTCCTCCTGAAACTCAGCGGCGAAGCGCTGATGGGAGACCAGGACTACGGCATCGAATCCGCGATTCTCGCCCAATTCGCACAGGACATCAAGGAAGCTCAACAGGTTGGGGTTGAGATTGGGATCGTGATCGGGGGAGGGAATATTTATCGCGGAATCGAGAACTCTTCTGACGGCATCGACAAGGTCACCGGCGACCACATGGGAATGCTTGCGACCGTCATCAATGCGCTCGCATTGCAAAGTTCCCTGGAACACCACGGCGTCAAGACCCGGTGCCAGACCGCCATCAACATGGAAAAAATCGCCGAGCCGTTCATCCGCCGCAAAGCGATCCGACACCTCGAAAAAGGGAGAGTCGTGATTTTTGCGGCCGGCACGGGCAACCCGTATTTTACGACCGACACGGCAGCAGTTCTCCGGGCCATCGAAATTGAGGCAAATGTCATCCTGAAGGGCACGAGGGTGAACGGCGTGTATGACAGCGATCCGGAAAAAAACGCCTCCGCCATTCACTTTCCCGAAATATCATATGCCGACGTCCTGAAGAAAAATCTACGTGTCATGGATATGACGGCTATTACGCTGAGCAAGGAAAATAAGCTTCCCCTCGTGGTATTCAACATGAATGTTCCCGGGAATCTAAAACGTATTGTTGTGGGCGAGAACGTCGGGTCGAAAGTCACTGACACCCCCATGACGGTTCACTAAACCACAAACACTAACTCGAACGTTCACATGGTCAAAGACATCCTTAAAAATATTGAAGACCGGATGAAGAAAGCTGTGGAAGTCGTTCGCGAAGAGCTTGTAAGGATTCGCACAAGCAAGGCAACGACCGCATTGTTGGATGGCATCAAAGTCGAGTATTATGGCAACATGACTCCGCTGAATCAGGTGGCAAATGTGAGCACGCCCGACGTTCATACCATTGCGGTTCAGCCGTGGGAAAAGAACATGATTCAGGCGATTGAAAAGGCCATCCTCAACGCAAACCTCGGACTGAATCCGGTAACGGACGGAATCTTGGTCCGTGTCCCTATTCCAAAGTTGAACGAAGAGCGACGGCGTGAGCTGGTGAAGCTCGTCAAGAAATTCGGGGAGGACGGGAAAATCGCCGTGAGGAATGTGCGGCGGGACGGGATCGAACATCTGAAGAAATCTGAAAAACAGGAACATTTCTCAGAAGACGAGCGGAAGCGCGGGGAACAGGAGGCACAGAAACTCACAGACAAATACATCAAGGACATTGATAACCTGCTGGCGATGAAAGAAAAAGAGATTATGGAAGTGTAAAATGAATTCGGAGTGCGGAGTGTTGAATGAGGAAATTAATATAAGATCCCGAACCTGTTTCGGGATTTTTTTTTGTAACATTTGGATGCCAGACTCGTAATGGAGGGTGTTACAGGAGGATAAAATGCTGGAACCGACCAAGCGTCTTTACCGAAGTCAGACCAACAAAGTTCTTGCCGGAATTTGCGGCGGATTTGCCGAGTACCTCAATCTCGACCCTGTTGTCGTCCGCGTACTTTGGATTTTCCTGACCTTGTTTGGCGGGTCGGGAATTCTTCTTTACATCATATCTTGGTTTGTCATTCCCTTGAATCCAACCCCATCGGCGCCGATCGGAACTCAGGCGGGCGGTGCCCAGGCGGCGCGCATTATCGGAATTATTCTTGTCGCCATTGGGTTGATTGTCCTCCTCGACAACCTTGAGGTGCTTCATTTTGAACGGTGGATGCGCCGCTCGTGGGAGTTCGTCATTCCCGTGGTGCTGATCGCGACAGGAGTCTTGCTCCTGACGAGGCGGAAAAAGGGCGATTCCCCCGGAAGTACACCGAGCACAGGTGTCGGTGGTTCCTCGGATCAACCCGAACCCGGACAAGGATCCTCAACCTCGCCGGGCTCACAGAGGAGGCTCTTCCGTTCGATGACAGACCGCAAGTTGTTCGGTGTGTGCGGGGGGTTGGGAGACTATTTTGCGATCGACCCGACTATTATCCGGGTTCTCTTTATCCTTTTTGCGATTCTGTCGTTCGGGTTCGGCATTGTCCTCTATATCATCATGCTTCTTATCATGCCTGAAGAGCGGTTCGTTCGCACATGAGCCAGCCCGGAATCCCTGAACGAAGAGATTTTCGCGTTCCCTTCCTCGCCATTTTGCTGATTACGCTTGGAGTAGCTCTTTTTCTCGACCGCCTTGATGTCATCGCTCTTCGCTGGGGCAGAGTCATTTGGACCTGTATTGCAGTGTACGGTGCGGCGTTGATCGTGATGGCTTTCATGAACAGGAGAAAAGGAACCCTCACATGGGGCAACATTCTTTTTTTCTTTGGCGGACTGGTGGCGCTGTATCAATGGCGGGTCATTCCACGCGATGAATTCTACGCTTTGCCCCTCTTGTGTGTCGCTCTTGGGTTTTCATTTCTGATTTCATACTTCTACAGCCCCGGTAACCCTGTTTTATTAATTCCAGCCTTTTTGTTTATCGGTTTCGGCGTGGTATTCTACATGTGGTGGTGGGATTACATCGATTGGTTTGACTTCCGGTACTACGCTCGAAGATACTGGCCGGT
>CAYIBG010000105.1:0-7125 GCA_964361365.1 uncultured Ignavibacteriaceae bacterium
CCGTTGAACCGATACGTGATTTTTTTCAGCTGTGAAACTGGAATCTGCAATTCTTGCGTTTCTTTCAAACCTGCCGGAGATGACGAAGTCATGGAAGACGCCAACACACCGGCCACGAGACGCGCTGAGGAACTCTTTACGCCAAACGAAACAACCTGAGACGCCGAACTTCTGTTCTGAGCGCTCAAGGAAGAGGCAACAACCAGAATGAGAAACCCTATGGACGCGGCTTGCTTCTTCATGCTAGTCTGTTAAGGTGAGTGTCACAGTTCTCGATTGGGACGGGATCTCCCCCAGGTCAGCATTCCCCGCAAACACATACTGAATCGTTTGGTTCTGGTCGGTTCCTCTGGAGAATCCAGTAACAACGTCCACTGGAGTGGTTGCCTTTGTCAGATCGACCAATCCAGCGCTACTGGCTTTCGAGCTCGCGAGATTGATCAGGAGCTTCGTTCCGTCGGGCATCTTTGTGTCGATCGAAGCCACAATCTTCATGTTGTCGAGGTTCGTCGTGACGTTGTACTTAGTATTCTGATCCTCGACGGATGTGAGTCCTTGCCCCGAGACTGCGTCAAAAATGATCATGGGGTTGGGGTTGCCGGTCACAGAGATCTTTGTGATAGGCTTTACCTCAATCGTTACTACCTGGGTGGCAGTACTGCCGTTTTGAGCTAATGCGCTGCTCCCCAAAACAGCTATCAGCAGAAGAGTTTTCAAGGTGGGTCGAGAGCTAAGTAAGCGAAAGAAATAGGGAATGTCAAGAGTGCTCAGCGGTTTCATTGCATCTTAATGTTTCAAGTACGATGCCATGAGTGGACTGATGCTCCGCGTGGCGCACAGCTCTAACTCGTTTGTTTTAAGTAACTTAGGGAGGCCGATCTACCAGCATTCGGCTGGATCTATCGATTACCTGTAGATTCTACAAAAGATCAATTGTGAGTCTGTCGGTGGGTTTCGCAATTGGATTGCGCTGCGTCTTTGGTGCGGAATGTGCCGATCTGAACACGATGGCGAATGCCCAGATTGGGAAGGTTTACAGTCTCTACAAATGACTCGTATCCGGGAAAACTCCGCTTGGCATGAGCTGCCAGCAAGTTGGCCTTTGCTCGGGTCGTCCACGAAGAAAGCTGTATGACGTAACCTCTTCGCGGGCGGTTGTACAGGACGAGGCATTGTTCTTCGGAAAACGACGGAGACGGTTGAACCTGTTTTGCGGTGTCGGGTTTGGGCTTTGTTTCCTGAACAAGGCTTCCTTCCTGGATGATCCGGATTTGTCTTTTTCTTGGCAGGATTTTGAAAACCGGAACCTCTTGTGAACCTGGCCTGAGGTCGAATGCAAACAAGTCTTTCTCAAAATTATGGTAAAGAGGGATATTGCCGCCAACGGTTTTGAGTTCCCAGCGGCCCGGCCTGAGATCATTGAAAATAAACCTCCCGCGATTGTCTGAGACTCTTCGAAGAACCTCCGAACCACTGGCCAGTTCGAGGAAAACACCTGATTGCTCTTGAAGCTGGACCATGGCGCTGGATGTGTCGCTTTCTGACTGTTGCTTCGGCCCAAATAGAAGAACGTTACCGGTGATCGTCGCGCTCCGAACAACGGTCATCTCGACGATTGATTCTTCCCCTCCTCTGACAGCTATCTCCATCGGAATCGGTTGAAGCGTGACGCGATCCAAACCGATGCTGGTCCGGTCAACCTGCAGAAAAGTGATTTCCGGTTTCAAAGCCGGGAAAAGGAACCTTCCGTCTTTGTCGGACACGGAAGCTGAACCGCCGGCATCCAACAAGACGTTCTCCATCCCCCTTCCTTGCTCATCTACAACTCTCCCCCTGATTTGTCCTGACGTGGTAAGCCTCTTTAAGGGAATACCTATGGGAATCGAGTACTCCAAATGATAATCGATCGTGTTGTCCTGAGTTGACGGTGTGAACGCAGTGTGCCTGGCGCGTACGGTCACTTTGTGAGCAAACGGAAAAACATGTTCCAGCGTCCCTTCCAGCGCGGTGTATGACTGCTCGACGGATGACGCATCGAGTCGACTGGTGAAAAGATTGAGCTGCACCTGAGTGGCCGAGCCAAAAAAGATGAACCCTGTAAGCGTTCCGGAAATTCGCTTCTGGTCTTCATCGGTGAAGATATTGCGATCTTTGGAATACTCAAACGCCGCCGTGTAATTATGCCCCGCAAAGGGCTGCAATCCGACATTCAATGCGTACCGACTTGACGGATAGGGTTTGTCGAGCAGCAGGTCGGTCGTCGTTCCAAAATCGGCATTCGCGTAGAACGAGACGCTCTCAAAACTGTATCCTGTCCGCGCCTGGATCACGTCTTCCTTCCTTCGATATTTTGGAAGCGGTAGGAGATCTTCCTGACGAGTCGTCCGGAAATGCAGAGAAGCGAGATTCGAATATCCTATGCCGAACTGATAAAACCTGCTGTGCGGAGCATAAACTTGATTCGTGTCTCGTCCGAGGTTTCTTTCTTCCTCCTGATAGTATGCTTCGAACCGGGTATTCGCAGATGGCTGGAGATTCATCGTTAATGATGTGAAATTGAGGTCACGGTAATATCCGGGAAAGTCCTTATCCGCTTTGACAAGTCTGACATCATACGAAATCCACCTTTCCCGTCCACCCAGTCGCAACGCGTAACCGTTTTGCTTGATATCATCTTTGGAGCCGATTCCATACTCGAAATCCAGCTCGTTGTTCTTCAGGAAATTGGCAATTCCACGAAAGGAAATCACTTCGCTCTGAGTCTGTTCGGTCTTCTTCAAGTAGTTCATTCCAGCGGTGATCCCATCGGACACTGAAACGTTTGCAAAGCCTCCCACCTCCTTGTTTTTCGGCAGATAATATCTGGTTTCATTGAAGAACCCGCCTACCTTCAGACTTCCGAGAGAGACGTTTGCGCCAAGTCCTGAGCCAAAGCGGCCTACTTCCGTCAAAGGGCTGAGTGAGAAGTTCTGGTCTCCGGCATACAACTCCAAACCCGACGTTTGATAATTCAGTTTGTACTCATCACGCTGACCAAATGCAGACTTCGTTTGTGTTTCGGGGGTTCGAAACAGAAATTCAATGCGGTCACGGTGATCTTGCGTGAAGGTGCCGTACCCGGCGACCTCGACCTGCTGGGCGCTCACATTGTTCTGGCCTGCCTGGCGTAACCTCAGTGAAATCGGCAGTTCGAGATATCTTTCTTCGACTGCAACGACTCTCGGAACAACATCGACAAGGCTCGATGCGTGCACAACGATTGTGGTGTCTTCCAACAATGTGGCAAAAAGTTCTAACGTGTGATGAACTCGATCGTCCAGGTCGGCGGCGGTCTGGACGGTCACGGGAATGAGCTTTGTCTCGCGTCCAGCGAGCACGACCACGGTTTCATCGATCCTCGCCACGAATCCCTCACTCCGTGTAACGAGCCGAACGCGGCTTTTCACATTGCCCTTATTGGTTACTCCAAATGTAGACGTGTATGTCTTCCCCGCCACGACGTATCGCTGCGCCTCAAGATGTCTGATTTCCAGCAGGAGGATCGGAAGAACATTCACCTCCACCGAAGCCTCCAAGACTTGCGTGGGCGTCGAAGAAGTTTTCACGATGTAACGAATCATATAAACACCGGCCGGTGTTTCTGGGGGAATGGAAACCGAAATAAGTCTTGCGTCACTTTGTTGTGGGTCGAGCCCGAAAGGCGACTCTCGAGTGATTGGTCTCCACCCTCTTGGCAGGTGCAATTCAGGTTCAAATGTCAGCCGACCAGCCGAGGTATTCGTCACGCGAATCCCTGTCGTCATGATCGTGCCCGGCTTTGCCTGGAGAGTCTGCGTTAAGGCCTCAACCTTCTGCGCGTATGCGGGTGCGCAGAGGACTGCGGTAAGGAGCAGCACAAAAAAAATCCGGTCGCGTCGGACCGGATATGTCACAACACTTTGTCGCACTATGACTTCAGAATTTAAGAGTGTATTGAGCTCCGAATACATCATCGCCGCCTGCGTCGACAACAACGAGCGCTTTGTATGTCCCTGCCGGGACGCTGCTCAGGTCAATGGCCTGCCTGACGGATGTGCCGGGATACAACCTGTATTTCGAACCAGGGAATTTTCCCCTGGTCATTCCTTTTTCATCAAACAGTTCCACGTAGATTTCGGGTCTCATTCCTATGTCGCCACTGTTCTCGATATCCACCTGAAGAATACGTTTGTTCTTTTCTTGTCCGACGAGTTTCACATCCAGGAACTTGATATTTCTCGCGCCCGTGCCGGCGATATGAGACGCGATCTGGACTCCGTAGCGAATGATCTGCATGATGCCCATTTGCGCCTTGTTATCTTTTGGGGGCAACGAAGATTCAGCCGAGCCTTTTGGAATTCCTTCGATCATCAACATGCTCCAGTACGTCCCGAGCATTTTCTTTTCAGGATCAGGGGGAATGTTGACAACGAAGTTTACCGCCATCATTCCCTGGGGAGGGATGGTGAGGAACGATGGACTAAAAGTCACCCAGCGTGCATTCGACCGGGGATTTGAGCCCGGTTCTCCGTAGTTGTTCGTTCCACTGAAATGGAACGTATAATCGGTCTGGTTTACTTTGGCTTCCTGCGGCTCATTCGTGTCGTTTTTCACGACGATGACTCCCTCGTATTTTTCTCCCGGTCGGACGTCTTTATCCTGGCTCAACTCGCCGATAACCGAAATCTGCGCTTTCATGTTGGAGAAAACACACACGGATATAAGGAAAGCAATCCTTGGGGACCATTTTTTCATTCGCTGGACCTATTGAGCTAGAATTGTGTATGTAACCGTGTGGACATCATTGCCGTCTTCTATGCTGTTCCCCTGGGAAAAGGTTGCCGAGGCAGTATAGCGTAACGTGCACGATCTGGCTGTGTTGGGTGGACGCACGGGAATATTCACAATGAAATCTGTTGCCGGCATCCCGTTTACGAGGGTAACCTCCGGGGCGGCTATTCCGTCAGGCACGGCCGTCGCAAGAACCTTCAACGTAAAGCTCTGAGTCGGACAGGATGTCGAAACCGTGATTTTTGCTATTGCAAGCTGACGGCGATACGTTAGAGTTCTTGCCGTGTTCACAACAGATGTCAGTGTGCCGCCCGCAACGCCCGTCGTAATGCTCATCGTGATGTTGTTGCCGACGTTGATAGGCTGAGCCATTGTCTGCTGCTGGAAAAAGGCGCAACTCAGAGCGAGGAGGAACAACGTTACCGTAGAAACCGTACCTTTGTTTCGAATTCGGTGATTCATCTTATTGAACGGTGACTGTGAATGTTACGGTGTGCGCATCCGAGCCTGTTCCTTGGGATGCAAGGGCAACTCCTGTGTACTGCACCTGGGTCGTGCCGGATGATTTGCCAATGTTTATCAGAAAATCCTGTGCAGTCGTACTGAGCGTTACTTCCGGTGCAGCCGTTCCCTGGGTGGGGTTCACAGCGAGCACCTTGAGCGAGAAGAGGGGGGCCGCCAGGTTGGTCCGAGCGGTCACTTTCCGCTGGCTGACGTTGATCCCCCAAAGGAAACTCGTCGAAAGATCTGTCACTGTCATTGCATTTTGTCCCGCAACAGCATTTGCTCCGGAGATACTCAGACTTACTGTGCCCGAACTTACCTGAATAACCGTCACCTGAGATACCTGTACCGTTACCCTGTGGAAGTCGGTACCATATGTCTGGCCTTTCGCGACTCCTCCCAAAACCACGGTGAGTGTGAGCAATTCGAACGTGAGAACTTTGTGCAAACCTGTAATGGGCCGATAAAAATGATGTCTGAGGAACCTGTGAATATAGCCGAGAAGCCGTTGAGATTCAAGCAGACCAGTCTTCCCGTGATTCATGACTAGCTACTCGTTATGGTATACGTAATAACGTGGGTATCAATCCCGATGCCTTGTTTAACATCGGCAGCGGCCGTAAACTGTATGACACATTTCCCGGCGGATCTATTGACGCCGACAATGAAGTCATGGTTTTTGTTGTCTAAGAACGACACAACAGGAGTTGCCTTGCCCGCCCCGGGGCTCATCTCCTGGGGAGCGGCCCGAAGCGCGTACCTGGGGTTGGTGTTACTACTGGCGACGGTGATTTTTTTGTTTTCTCCGTTACTCGTCCACACTAACGTCGTGTTGGCATTGACAGCGGGAGTCGGCGCAAACTGATCGGCATGTATCTTATCGATCGTGAGCTTGAGCGAACCACCGATGAGGCCGAGTTTATTGAGTTCCATAACACGGAGAATAAGGCTTTGCTGCGCTGAGGAACCCTGCGCGTGGAGGCCAGCCGCCATCATGAGAACCGCTACGAGGGTTTTCGATATCTTCTTCGCTCTGTAGAGTTTTTGAGTTTTCATAGCGCCACCTGTTGTTGCTTCGGGAGGCTGCAGCGAATCCGTCCCCGTGATCAGCCGCAGCTTCACCGAACCGCTCCCTTAGTTGGTTAGCGTAAATGTGACTGTCTTGTTCGTTGACGACAGCATACCGGCAGAAGCAAGCGCCGAGAATGTGTAGGTGACCATCTGACCGGCATCCGCACCGCGATTGATGCCAGTGACAACGTCGACCGCGCTGCCGGAGGTCGCATTCGATATATCCATTGTCCCGGCACTCGTCCCTTTCGTGCTCGCCATGTTGATCTGCAGCGTGTAACCGGCTGCGAGAGCCGCGTCGAGATTTGCTGCAACCTTTACCGTGTTTCCAAAGTTCTGCGTGATGCTATAAGTTGTCGAATTATCGCTGACCGAGCTTAATGCATCAGTTCCGGCCGTTCCCGTTGTAACAGTCATGGAGCTGGGATTCCCGGACGTTGAGATTTTGTAGACAGTATTCACCGTCAGTGTCACGTTCTGCGCCGCACTGGATTGTGCAGATGCGCTCTCCACAATCAATATACTAAGACCGGCGAGAGCGAGAGTGACTAGGGACTTCTTCATGTTTGATTCTCCTTGGATATTGGTTTTGTTTGCAATCTAAATTTTTGTTCGCATTCAAAACGCCAAAAGAGGGGCTTCTTGCGAAACCCCTCTAAGGTAAGGTTTAGTTCGTTAAGGTTAAAGTAACAGTCTTGCTGGTTGACGAGAGCGTTCCGGCAGAAGCCAGAGCTGAGAAGG
>CAYIBG010000106.1:0-5152 GCA_964361365.1 uncultured Ignavibacteriaceae bacterium
ACCCGGTACACTTCACTTACGATGGGCATCTCAATCCCGTGTTTGCCCGAAAGTTCATGGACCGATTGCGACGTCGCCACTCCTTCCGCCACCATCACCATTTCTGCCAGAACATCTGCAACCTTGCGTCCCTTCCCTATTTCCTCGCCCACGTGACGGTTTCGGCTGTGTCTGCTCATGCAGGTGACGATTAAATCTCCAATTCCGGATAGCCCGGCGAACGTGCGGGGTTGCGCTCCCATTTTTGCGCCCAGGCGGGTGATTTCATAGACGCCCCGCGTCATGATGGCAGCTTTTGTATTATCCCCGAACCCGGCCCCGTCGCTGATACCAGCTCCCACAGCAATCACGTTTTTGATGGCTCCCCCGAGTTCCACCCCACGAAGGTCCTCATTCAGATAGACACGGAAATATCGTGTCATGAAGGCATCCTGGACAACCCTTGCCGTTTTCTCCTTGTATGCAGCCGCCACAACGGCGGTCGGTACCTTACGGGACACTTCTACCGAAAGACTGGGTCCCGAGAGGATGGCGAGGTTTTCGCTCCGTTCATGCTTCAATACATCCTCGAGGACTTCAGACATCGTCATCATGGAGTTGTTTTCGATTCCCTTCGCCACATTGCAAATAATGGTGTGTTCCAGGTGGATGTGGGCGATTTTCTGGATGACCGATCGAAGAAACTGGGAGGGGACGGCGGCGACGATGAGCTCACGCTTTTGACAAGCTGCTTCGATGTCCGTTACAATGTTGAGTTGAGGGGGGAGGGGAATCCCGGGAAGGAAGGCCTTGTTCTCGAGCTTCTCCCTCATCGCCTCCGCTTGCTCCGGCTTGTAAGTCCACAGGTTGACGTCGTGCTTGTTTTCGAAAAGCACGAGCGCCAGGGTTGTTCCCCAACTGCCCGCACCGAGAACCGTGACTTTCATAGGAAATATTGGATGGAGGAAATCGGTCTTTCAGTCAGCCCGCGAGGGCTTGACCTCTAGGCTTCAGCCGATTCGGTTTCCTTCGAAGGCTGGATTTTCGTGACTTTGCTCTCCGTCCCTTCGAGCAACCGTTTGATGTTCTTGCGGTGGGCGTACACCAATACGATGCATACCCCAATACTGAAAAATACAAGAGTATGATAGCTGTGAATCTGATCCGAGAGAATATTTTGACGGATGATAATCGAAGCAGGAAACGCAATTGCCGCCGCAATGGAACCGAGTGAAACGTATTTCCAGGCGAAAAACACGGCGAAGAACACGGCGACCGAGACGGCGAATTCTGTGGGGGCGATGCCGATGAGCATCCCCGACGCCGTCGCCATACCCTTGCCGCCTTTAAAACCCGCAAACACTGTCCAGATGTGCCCGACGATAGCCGCCCCGCCGCAAATCATTTGAATGATGGTAAAATCGTCGAACGGCGTCCGGTTGTAGAACGGGAGAGTCGGATCCCAGAACAACCTTGCAATCACCGTGGTGGCAAGAACTCCTTTGAGACAGTCAATCGTCGTCACAAACACCCCGGACTTCCAGCCAAGAACGCGGAACACATTGGTTCCGCCGGCGTTACCGCTCCCCTTGGACCTGATATCAAACCCGTGTCTCCATTTCGAGAGCATGACGCTCGTCGGAATGGAGCCGGCAATGTAACTCAGCACGATGACGATGGCGAGATTTACCATCTTTTAGGTCCTTTCCATGAGAAGACGAAGGTCAAAATAGAGAGTTCAGCTCACAAAAGCAAGGCATCACGAATGCACGCGTGATTTCCAGCGCTCAAGAATCAGCGAACCCAGCTCCAGGTCTTCCTGGGTTGTAATCTTGATGTTATCATAACTTCCTTCAACAATTTTGACTTTTACGCCAAGTCGTTCGACGAGTGCAGCTTCATCTGTTGAATAGAATTTGTCTTTCCTCGCTTTTTCGAATGCTCGCCGCAGGAGTGAAGCTTTGAATGCCTGAGGTGTTTGAATAAGCCAGAGGGCCGAGCGGTCGAGCGTCTGGTCGAAGAACCCCCCGCCGTTCGAACGCCGAATCGTGTCCTTCGGCTGTACGGCGAGCACTGCGGCTTCGTGTGCTTTGCATGCTTTAATCAGCTGACTGATTTTTTTGGGCTGGACAAACGGTCTTACACCATCGTGCACAAGGACAATGTCGGAATCCTTCAACGGCAATCGACTCAACACGCGGAAAACGGAATCCTGACGCTTCTCCCCACCGACGAGGACTTTACTCACTTTGTGCAGCCGGTATTGTGAGACGAGTGCCTCCATTTCCACGATGGCTGATTCCGGGACCGCTACAGCAACTTCGTCCACTTCCGGACAGAATTCGAATTGTCGGAGTGTGTGAATGATGACCGGTTTGCCCTGAAGCGGGAGGAATTGCTTTTTCACCGATCCGCCGAGACGCACGCCTGCCCCTGCGGCAGGAATAATAGCAAACACTTTGGGGCGGGATCGAGGCATGGTGATTAGTAAAGCAACATGGCATCGCCATAACTGTAAAAGCGAAAGCCTTCCTTGATGCACCGTTTGTACGCACGCATCAGAAAATCGTGGCCGGCGAATGCGCTCACCAGCATCAAAAGCGTCGATTCCGGCAAATGGAAGTTCGTCACCAGCCTGTCTGTGACTTTGAAATCGTAAGGTGGAAAAATGAACTTGTCCGTCCACCCCCTGGCAGGCTTCACATGGCCGTCTGCGGTAACGCTGGACTCAACGGCCCGGCAGCTGCTTGTGCCCACAACAAAAACGTTATGCCTTGAATCGATCGTCTTGTTAATGATATTGGACGATTCTTCCGAAATCTCAAAATACTCCGAATCCATTTTGTGTTTCGTCAAGTCTTCCACCTCGACCGAACGGAACGAACCGAGCCCTACATGGAGGACAACCGGCGCAATCTTGACGCCTTTTGCATGAACCTTTTTCATCATTTGCCTGGTGAAATGCAATCCCGCCGTCGGCGCGGCGACTGCGCCCAGGACTCTTGCATACACGGTCTGGTAGGCGTCCTTGTCCCTCTGCGTCGCTTCGCGCTTGATGTAGTACGGCAGCGGGGTCTGGCCGATGCGCTCGATGATTTTGAAAAAATCGCCTTTGTGATTGAACCGGACCGTCCGGCCGCGGGAGGTCGTGTTGTCGATGACCTCGCACCACAGTTTTCCGTCATCGAAAAAAATCTTGTTGCCAATCCGGACTTTTCTGGCCGGGTCGACGATGACGTCCCAGATATTCTCTTCGGCATTCAGCTCACGGAGGAGGAACACTTCGATCTTTGCGTTCGTTTTTTCCTTCTTTCCGAAGAGGCGGGCCTGGAAGACCTTGGTTTCGTTGATGACAAGGCAATCGCCCTTGTTCAGATACTCGAGCAAGTCAAAAAACTTGCGATCCACGATCGATTCGTCCGCCCGGTTCAGGACGATCATGCGTGCATGGTCGCGCGGATGAACCGGTTTCTTTGCTATCAGATTCCGGGGGAGCGGATAACGGAAATCAGTTAGTTTCATATTTTGAGCCCTTGCTGTCCTTGAAGTTTCATTTTTTTGTTTTGCTTCGTTTCGGTTTTACACCGTTCTTTGACAGCGCCGCTTGCGCCGCAGCCAGTCTCGCGATGGGAACACGGAACGGCGAGCAGCTCACGTAGTCCATTCCCACACGATGGCAAAACATGACGCTTTCCGCATCTCCGCCGTGTTCGCCGCAGATGCCGATTTTCAGCTTCGGCCGGGTCGCCCGTCCCCTCTCCACTCCGATCTTGATTAATTCGCCGATGCCGTCAAAGTCGATGGTTTGAAACGGGTCGACCGGAAGCATCTTGGCAGTCAGGTAATCCGGCAGGAAAGTTCCGATGTCGTCACGGCTGAACCCGAAACCCATCTGGGTCAGGTCGTTCGTGCCATAGCTGAAGAATTCCGCGGTCTCTGCCATCTTTCCAGCCTGGAGCGCTGCCCTCGGAATTTCGATCATCGTTCCGTACAGGTAGTCGAGTTTCTTGAGTCCGAATTTTGCACAGACTTCCTTGTACACCCGGTCGACTATTTCCTTTTGGTGATTCAACTCGTTCACCGTGCACGTCACCGGTATCATGATCTCGGGGTTTGCTTTTTTGTTTTCCTTGACGAGTTCTGCCGCAGCTTCCAGAATTGCCCGGACCTGCATCTCCGTGACTTCCGGATATGTGATTCCCAGCCGCACCCCCCGATGACCCAGCATCGGGTTATTTTCCCGAAGGCTTTCAGCACGCTTATGCAACTCGTTCATGTTCACCCCAAGCTCTGAAGCCAGCGCAGAGAGTTTCGCCTCATCGTGTGGGACAAACTCGTGCAGCGGCGGGTCGAGCAATCGAATCGTCACGGGCCGGCCATCCATCACCTCAAGAGTTGCTTTCATGTCGTTCTTCACAAACGGGAACAATTCATCAAGCGCTTTCCGCCGCTCCGCCACGGACTTGCTCATGATCATCTTTCGCAGCAGGAAAAGCGGTTTGTCGCTTCCTTCGCCGTAAAACATATGCTCTGTGCGGAATAATCCAATACCCTCAGCCCCGAATTTAATGGCCTGGGCTGCGTCTTTTGGCGTATCTGCATTCGTGCGAACCTTGAGGACGCGAGACTTATCGACAAGCTTCATCAACTCCATGTAGAACTTGTTATGCTCGACATCCACGTCCACGAGCGGCATGCTTCCCTGGTAGACGAGTCCCTTCGTGCCGTTCAGCGTGATCCAATCGCCCTCTTTGACCGTCATTCCTTTTTTGGTTGTGAAGGATTTGTTGTCGTCCCCAAATTCGAGATCGCCGCATCCGACGATGCAGCATTTTCCCCATCCTCTGGCAACAAGCGCCGCGTGCGAGGTCATGCCACCTTTGCTCGTGAGAATTGCTTGCGCCTTATGCATGCCGTCCACATCTTCGGGTGAGGTTTCCTCACGCACGAGAATGACTTTTTCTCCCCGGGCAGTCCACTCCACCGCATCCTTTGCCATAAAGACAGCGCGGCCTTTCGCGCCTCCTGGGCCCGCTGGAAGGCCTTTCGCGATGGCCGGAGTTGTTTGCTCGGCCTTTGGGTCAAGCATAGGAAGCAAGAGCTCAACCAACTGGTTGGCGCCAACTCTCATCACGGCCGTTTCTGCACTGATGAGCTTTTCCTTGTGCATTTC
>CAYIBG010000106.1:5252-7070 GCA_964361365.1 uncultured Ignavibacteriaceae bacterium
CCGGAGTGCGAGTCCCTGCAACAACATCCTCTCCCTGGGCATTCACGAGATACTCGCCGTAAAACTTGCTTTCTCCCGTGGCAGGGTTGCGGCTGAACGCAACGCCGGTCGCCGAATCATCGCCCATGTTCCCGAACACCATCGATTGCACGTTGACTGCCGTTCCCCATTCATCAGGAATCTTCTCTATGCGGCGGTACTCGACAGCACGTCTGCCGTTCCAACTTGCGAAAACCGCGCCCACTCCGCCCCACAATTGTTTCCAGGGGTCATCGGGAAAGGACTCGCCAAGGTTTTCTTTGATAAGATTCTTGAACCCGACGACCAGCTCTTTCAGATCCTCAACGCTTAAATCCGTATCATTCTTGTAACCCTTTTTGTGCTTCACGGCTTCGAGCCGGTCATCAAGGAGCTTGCGAATCCCCTTCCCTTTGGGCTCGATACCCGCCGCCTTTTCCATAACGACGTCTGAATACATCATGATAAGACGTCGATACGCGTCGTACGCGAAGCGCTCGTTCCTTGTTTGCGCGATGAGGCCCGGGATCGTCTTTTCCGTAAGACCGACGTTTAAGACGGTCTCCATCATTCCCGGCATGGAACGCCGGGCGCCGGAACGGACAGAAACCAGCAGCGGGTCTTTCTCATCGCCAAAATGTTTGCCGATAAGTTTCTCGACAGCTTTCAGCGCTGTCTGGACCTCGGCCTTGAGCTGCCGGGGGTATGTTCGTTTGTTCTCATAATAAAATGTGCACACATCCGTCGTGAGAGTGAACCCGGGTGGAACGGGGAGTCGCAAATCCCGGTGGCCCGCCATTTCGGCGAGATTCGCCCCCTTGCCTCCCAATAAATTCTTCATGGACTCATTTCCGTCGGCTTTTCCGCCGCCGAAGAAGTACACGTATTTCGATTTCTTAGCCATTGTGAACACTACCTTTCGTCGCTTTTGTTCGTTTTGAATGTTGCGCCTCTCGCAAAAACAACGACGCGAGGTTCTTAGAAAACACATTTGTCTGATCCATGTCACGCTCGGGATGCCATTGGACCAGCATCAGAAACGGCATACCGTCTTTCATCACCCATTCGGCCGCCTCGACCACACCGTCCGCCGAGACCGCACTTGCAACAAGGCCTCGTCCAAGGTCTTTGACAGCCTGATGATGGTGTGAATTCACAACCGCCTCGGTGCTTCCGGCGACTTCCTTCAGCAAGGAATACGGATGAATAGCAACCGCGTGCGTTTTCGGATGTTGTTTACTGCCCGCATGGTCATCGACATCCTCCGTCAAGTTGAGATGGTCCTCCCTTGAGTAGAATCGCGGGTGAACATCTCCGCCTCCCGTGATCAAAAGCCCATCAAGTGCAGTTACTTTCTCCGCGTTGCTTTCGCGGTAGGAGATTTTCACAATATCCACAGTCGTATCGATGGCGTGAATCCAATTGGCGTAGAGGCCATACTTGTCATCGTTCAGACAGTCAGTTACTCCCACGCGCATAGAGTCAGAACCTGTCAAGGGCGTCACGCATCACATCCTGCCCGGCGATGATCTCAGCTTCGATTTCAACGTATCCGACCTCAGGACTGTTGAGAAAAGCCTGGCCGATTTTGTTGTTTTTGAGCCGGGCAACATCTTTTTCGGTTGTCAGGATCATCGCGGCGTGGTTATCAAGCCTGGATTGTTCAATCGTTTTCAGTTCAGATTCTTTATACCAATGATGGTCCGGGAACACAAATTGTTTTCTAATGCTCCAGCCAAAAGAGCTCACTGTTTCTTCAAACGAGCCCGGGTTTCCAATTCCCGAAAAAATCACTGCCGT
>CAYIBG010000107.1:0-6989 GCA_964361365.1 uncultured Ignavibacteriaceae bacterium
ATGGGAGGGCCGTCGCGAGAACTTGCCGTACGACATCGACGGAGTCGTTGTGAAAGTGGATTCGGTGCGGCAGCAAGGCCAATTAGGGACGATTGCCAAGAGCCCCCGCTGGGCCATCGCTTTCAAATTCGCCACACGCAAGGCCGAGGCTGTGTTGAAAGATATAAGGCTTCAGGTCGGACGAGTGGGGACGATCACTCCGGTCGCTGAACTTCAACCGGTATTTCTGGGAGGGAGCACGGTTTCCCGGGCGACATTGCACAACGAAGATTACATCAAAGAGCTTGACATCCGGGTTGGAGACACGGTGGTCGTGGAGAAGGGCGGCGATGTTATTCCGAAAGTCAGCGGAGTCATTCTGGACAAGCGGCCGGCAGGGAGCAAGAGGTTTAGTATGCCCCGCGAGTGCCCTGAATGCGGATCCCGGCTGTTCCGGCCTGCGGGTGAAGCAAATTATTACTGTGAGAACACCGAATGTCCGGCCCAAGTGAAGGGTCGTATCGGGCATTTTGCCCATCGGGGCGCGATGGACATCCAAGGTCTGGGCGAGGCCATCATCGATCAATTGGTCACGCCTGGATTTGTGAGAAACTTTGCTGACTTGTACGATTTGCACCGGCATCGCAAGGATCTTGTGAAACTCGAGCGCTGGGGTGAAAAGAGCGTCGAGAATTTATTGCAGGCGATCGAATCGAGCAAACAAAAACCGTTCCCACGAGTTCTCTTCGGCCTCGGGATACATCATGTGGGCTCGGGCGCGGCTCTGCTTCTCGCAAAACATTTCCATTCGATTGCCAATTTGATGGATGCAACCGAGGAACAACTTCAGACTCTCCAGGGAATTGGCCCGAAAATAGGCGAAAGCGTCTATCAGTTCTTCAGGGATCGAAACAACCGGAAACTCGTTGAGCGCCTGGAAAACGCAGGCGTTTCTTCGAAGGAACGACGAAATGTGCCCGATTTAAGGCTTTCGGGGAAGACTCTTGTTCTGACCGGGACTCTTGCCTCCATGACAAGGAGCGAGGCCAAAGAGAGGATCGAGGGCCTTGGTGGCGTCGTGGCTTCCAACGTAAGCCGGCAGACGGATTATGTCGTTGCCGGTGAAGACCCGGGCTCGAAGTTTAACAAGGCCAAACAGCTCGGCATTTCGATACTCGATGAGAGGGAATTCCAGAAACTGTTGTCGTCTTAATTCATTATCTTTCATAAACTCAGGTGCGCGTATGAAAAAGCTCCATTCACGATTTGCTCTGCTTCTCGTCGCGGCGGCTCTGGCAGCGAGCGCGGGGTTTGGTCAGCTTCGAAGTGGAAAGTTCGGTGTTGGGGTGGGCGGATCCGCCTACATTTTCAACACGGACGAAAGCAATCTCGAGGCTGTCCCAAAATTTGGAGCCGGCGTTGGGATCAGCTGGTCAATCATGGAACATGTTGGATTGCGGGCGAACTTCTCCAGCGGCCAGATCGGATGGAAACAATCCAACGTGGAATATGTCACTTCCCTGTTTTCGGCAAGTTTTTATGTCAGCGGTGATTTGTTTCCGCATGACAAACTCAATCCCTTTGTGTACGCAGGTGTGGGCGGCTTGTATTATGACCCCCGCGGCCCAACGCTCTTATCACCGGGCCAAGACAAACTCGACATCGTGTTATCAGGCGGAGCGGGCGTCGACTTCTTCCTGAGCGAATTCATGTCCATCACGGCGTCGGGTGAAATTGTTCTCACCAACACTGACAATCTTGATGGTCTAAAAATCGCCAACAGCACAAACGATTATTATGTTCGGGCGGGCCTGGAATTCCGGTACTACTTCTTCGACCAGGCTTTCATTACGAAACTCCTCGAAGCAATAAAGGCGCGAAAATAATGAGAGCGGTTTGATCGTTCCAACCCATGTTCGAGAATGTTAGACAGAAGGTAGGGATTGCCTACTCGCGGTTTCATTTTCGAAAAGCAAAGGATCAGATTCTTCGCTTCACGGAGGCGGTACATCGAGCAAACAGCGCCCTTGTTATTCTTCCCGAAGCCGCAACAGACTCCGAGTCCCTGCAGACTGTCCTCAAGTACCTGGTTCGAAGGTTTTCCAGTGGCCACCTGACCGTGGCAGCCCGCGAGGATATCCTCGCGTCTCTGAGGATGAGCGAAAAAACTCCTACGCTGTTGTTTTCCCCCCGAGACTTCAACGCCTGGTTCGTGCCCCGGAAGGATTTGCTTCGAAAAATGAAAAGGGGTACATTCGATGTGGCATTCGACCTCAACGTCAACCTCGCCCTGCCGAGTGCTTTTCTGTGCCGCGCGTCTGATGCACCGCTGCGGGTGGGCTTTGCAAAATCGCATGCTGACCAGTTTTACAATTTTCAGATCCAAACGCGGGCGCGTTCGAACAGTTCCTTTGCGTACAGAACACTTTTGAATTGTTTGGAAATGTTTTAACTTGTCACCGACCCTTATGCAGTTCGACGTCAAGAAAAACGGAACCGCAGTTGTCTTCAAACTGAAAGAACGCAAACTCGACGCCACCATTTCGCCCGAGCTCAAAGGCGAATTCCTTATCCTCTGCACGGCTCAATTGAAAGAACTTGTTGTTGACCTTTCTGATGTCGAATTCTGCGACAGCAGCGGCCTGAGCGCCCTGTTGATCGCCGAGCGTAAAATGCGCGAGAATGGCGGTGTTGTGAAACTCGCCGGGCTTCAGAAAAAAGTGCTTTCCCTTATACGGATTTCTCACCTTGACCGGGCTTTCCGCATCCACGACTCGGTGGCCAAAGCCCTCAAGTCGTGAACGTTCGCTTCTCCCGTTCTCTCGACTGCGCTTTCACTCCGATCTTATAGAAAAACCCCTTGATGGGATTCACTCCCTTTGATTACGCTGTCGTCGCTTTGTATCTCCTGGGCATTCTCGGCTTCGGAATCTGGCAGCGGGGAAAACACCAAACGGCGCAGGACTATTTCGTGGGACGGGAGAGCATTCCTTGGTGGGCCGTGTGTTTTGCCATTGTGTCGGCGGAAACGAGCGCCCTGACGGTCATCAGCATTCCGGGGCTCGCCTATCTCACAAACCTAAATTTTCTCCAACTGACATTCGGTTACCTTCTCGGCCGAATTTTCGTCAGCATGTTTCTGCTCCCGTCATACTTCAAAGGCGAGCTTTCAACGGCATATGCATTTCTTGAAACGCGATTTGGCGCCAAAACACGCCGATTCGCCTCCATCGTCTTTCTCCTGACAAGAATTGCGGCAGACGGAGTACGCCTGTTTGCAACCGCCATCCCCTTGAAACTCGTGATGAACATAGATTATCCCTTGGCCATAGTGATTCTTGCTCTCATCGCCCTCGTCTACACATATGTCGGCGGTGTGCGGGGAGTGATCTGGGTTGATGCAGTTCAAATGGTCATCTATCTCGGCGGGGCCATCATAGCTCTCGTTGTGATGGCAAACTCGAATGCAGGAGGGTGGACTGGAATAACCCAGGCCGCTGCCAACGCGGGAAAGCTTCAGGTTTTTAACTTGAGCTTTGACGGGTTCTTCCGCCAGCCGTACACACTGCTTGCCGGGCTATTCGGCGGTGCGTTCCTTTCGATGGCTTCCCATGGTGCAGACCAGTTGATCGTTCAGCGTCTCCTCACAACAAAATCCCTGGCGTCTGCACGAAAAGCTCTCATCGGCAGCGGGGTGATCATCATATTCCAGTTTGCCGTTTTTCTCATGGTCGGTATCCTTCTTTTCGGATATTATGATGGTGCTTCAGTATCCTCATTAGGCCTCAGCCGCGCTGACGAGATCTTTCCGAAGTTCATCATCGAGGGCTTGCCTTCGGGCTTGTCCGGATTGCTTATTGCCGGGCTTCTTGCCGCTGCTCTGTCCACGCTCTCAGGGTCAGTAAGCGCCATGTCCTCCTCGTTGGTCCTCGACCTCTACAAACCTATTTTTGGCGCTGCACTTTCTGATGAAGCAACTTTAAGAATCTCGCGTCGCGTGACCGTCGCGATTGCCGGCGTCCTCGTTCTTTCCGCTTTCTTCTTCATGAATACCAGTCAAGCTGTCGTCGAGCTCGCTCTCAGCATCGCTTCCTTCACCTACGGCGGACTCCTTGGAACGTTCCTGCTCGGCGTGCTATTCAAAAAAACCAGACAGGAGGATGCCCTTGCCGCGTTTGTCGCCGGCATACTGGTGATGGTGACGGTGATCTCGCTGAAATTGCTTGCGTGGACGTGGTTTACGTTTGCCGGAGTCGTCACGACGTTGGCCGTCGGGACTCTGTTAAGTTCTCTTTCGCGGCACGATTCCGCAGAATGAACTTCGATGGCGGAAAGAACCTCGGGGAAAACCAGGGCGAAAGGATCTATCCTCGAAAAGCAGCTTGGCCGCTATTTTGATTTTCTGCGTCTCGAGAAGAACCTCAGCCCGCGCTCGCTTTCCTCATACGGTTTCGACCTCCAAAAATACTCCGAGTTTCTCAAAGACAAGTCGGTACAGAATGCTGTCGATTCCACCGAGGAACTGCTGAGCAAATTCATCCAGACTTTGCACGAGCGAAAACTTTCGTCGCTCAGCATTGCACGCCACATCTCCGCGGTCAGGGGTTTTCATCGTTTTCTGGTCGGAGAAGAAGATGCCGTCCATGACCCGACCCAGAACATCGAGACCCCGAAGCGCAAAAGGGCTTTGCCGGAAGTCCTTTCCGTTCAAGAGATTGATGAGATACTGAAACAGCCCGACGTTCACAAGCCTCTCGGCATTCGTGACCGGGCAATCCTCGAAACTCTTTATGCGACCGGTGTCAGAGTTTCAGAGTTAATCGGCCTCAAACAATCCAACCTTCTTTTCGATCAGAGCCTTGTACTCGTTTACGGAAAGGGTTCGAAGGAACGATTGGTGCCCATAGGACGGTCGGCACGAAACTGGGTGGAGAGGTATCGGAAAGAAGTCCGTGTGAATTCAGCCAGGGGCGGACAATCTGCGGACTACGTTTTCCTGAATGCGCGCGGCAGGAGGATTACGAGAGCTGCAATCTGGGATCTCGTCACAAAGTACGCCCGGTCCGCAGGACTCAAAAAAGAAGTTCACCCGCACACATTCCGTCATTCATTTGCAACGCACTTGCTCGAAGGCGGGGCGGATCTGAGAGCGGTTCAGGAAATGCTGGGCCACGCGGATATTTCCACAACGCAGATTTACACGCACATCGATCGCGAGTATCTGAAAGAAGTCCATCGCACGTTCCATCCCCGCGGGTGACGCCTCTCCGCTCGAAAAGCGCCACATCCTGCCATTCCAAACCGCATATCGGACATTTCATCGTTGCCCCCCGGTTGCAACAACGTTTTGTATGAACATAGAAGACTATGACGGTTCAAGGAGGGCCGGCCCTTCTCTACAACTACAGTGCCGGGGATTCTACCCTTGAATTCGTTGCCTTTTTTTCATAAATAGTGAATGAAATCAGCGGCATCATTTTTCCGAATCTGAGATTCGTCCCGCTCGTAGGCGGGACGGCTTGTTTAAGAGGTAGCCGTTGGAACATCTCTATATGTTTCCGATACTTTTGTTTTCCATCATCGTCCATGAGATTTCTCATGGCTGGATGGCGTTGAAACTCGGCGACCCCACAGCGCGTGATCTGGGTCGCTTGACCCTGAACCCCATCCCGCACATCGACCCTGTCGGATCCGTCATCGTGCCGCTGATTTCTTACCTTTCCGCGGGCACGGTCTTCATCGCATGGGCCAAACCCGTTCCCGTAAACCCATTGAATTTCAAGAACTATAGAAGGGATGACATCCTCGTATCGCTGATCGGCCCCGTGTCAAACTTCATTGTGGCTCTGGGCTGCGCGGTATTGCTGGTCATCTTCCGAAAACTCGTGCCATCCGAGGGCGACGCCGTGGCCATTCCGGAACATGCTGCGATCTTTTTGGCAAGGATGTTTTCGTATGGAATTGCGATGAACATTTTTCTCGCTGTGTTCAACCTCATCCCCGTCCCGCCTCTTGATGGTTCTCATGTGGTTTCCTCCCTTCTGCCCTCTGCGCTGGGAGAACGGTATCGACAGATTGGTTTTGCCGGTATACTGATCATTATCCTTTTGATGCGCCTCGAACCGGTTCGCAACGCAGTCTTTTCGACGGTTCAATTTATTATGATCCCGTATTCTCTTTTGGTCAGTTTTTTGTCATGAAAGAAAAGAACCGAAGAGTCGTGATCCTGGCTGAAGGGCTGTTCAGTCCTTTAAAATCCAAAACGGCGAACGGAGCGATCGCGTTCATGAAGGATGAAATTCTTGCCGTCATCGACAGCACGAAGTCGGGATCCACAGCTCAGGAGGTTCTCGGGTATGGCGGTGATATCCCTGTCATCAGGAGCCTGGAGGAAGGGATTCGATTGCATCCTACACACTTGCTGATCGGCATAGCACCCCGGGGTGGGAGATTGCCTGAAACGTGGCGGGAGATGATCAAAAAAACCCTTATGAGCGGACTGCATATTCTCAGCGGCTTGCACACAATCTTATCGGACGATGAGGAATTTTGCTCGCTTGCTTCGAAACATGGTGTAACGATTACTGATTATCGAAAAATTCCACGCGCTTCCGAAGTTGTTACAAAAGGGAGTTGGAAAACTAGGAAACCGCAGGTTATTCTCACTGTTGGCACAGATTGTAACATCGGCAAAATGACGACCATTTTGCGCGTACAAGATGAGTTTAACAAACGGGGGCTCAAGTCGGATTTTGTTGCCACCGGACAAACGGGTATGATGATTCGTGGTCGCGGTATTGCGGTCGACTCCATTATTAGCGATTATACCGCCGGATGTATCGAGCTTGAAGTTGACCGCTCCGTGGCGGAAGGCTACGACTACATTTTTGTCGAAGGACAGGGCGCACTGACGCACCAGGGCTATTCCGGCGTGACGTTCGGACTTATGCACGGAACCATGCCCGATGCCATGATCCTTTGCCACCAGCCAACGCGACTCAAAGACGACT
>CAYIBG010000108.1:0-6961 GCA_964361365.1 uncultured Ignavibacteriaceae bacterium
TGGGGCTGGGAAGCGGCGGGTTCGGTGTGGACCTGTTTGTGAAGATGATTCCTCGGAATCCCATTCAAGCCATGGCGAATGGCGAAATGCTGGCCGTGATTTTCTTTGCGTTGATGATGGGTGTGGCAATGACCATCATTTCCCGTGAGAAGGCTGAGCCGATGCTAAAATTCATGGAGAGCCTCAGCCACATCGTTGTGGCGATCATCGAGCTTGTCATGCGTGTTGCCCCGATTGGCGTGTTCTGCCTTATCTTCAGTGTGATGGCACGGTTCGGGTATGATCTGCTGTTTCAGCTTCTGAAGTATGTTGTTCTTGTTATTAGCAGCCTTGTTGTATTCCAGTTTGGCGTGTATCCTCTTATGATCAAATTCATCGCCCGTCGTAATCCCTGGGAGTTCTTTCGCAAAATCCGCATCGTTTTGGTGACGGCATTTTCCACTTCCTCCAGCAACGGAACACTACCGACGACAATGCGTGTGGGCGAACAAGATTTGGGGTTGCCGCGGGAGATAGCTGGATTTGTACTGCCCCTGGGCGCCACCATGAATATGAACGGGACGGCACTTTTTGAGGGTGCAACCGTGCTCTTCCTTGCACAGGTCTTCGGTGTTCAGCTATCCCTGGGATCGCAGTTAATTGTTGTTGTGATGTCCGTCGTGACGGCGATTGGGACGGCGGGCGTTCCCAGCGGGTCAATCCCATTGCTGATGATGGTGCTTGGTTTGGTCGGGGTACCAATGGAAGGAATTGCTATTATTCTCGGCGTCGACAGGATTCTCGACATGTGCCGAACAACGCTCAACGTGACAGGAGATCTCGTCACCGCCACCATCGTTCAACGCTTTGAGAATCCTAGGAAGAAGACCAGAATAACCTGATTAGCGAGGCATTCAAGAATTGCAAAGCTCTCGGTGAGAGGGCTTTTTTGTTTCTCTCACCCCTCTGTGTACAGAACTACAATTGCCTCTAAGAGCCTTTTCACTTCAGCGATGTTACGCACAAAATACTTTGCTTTTGTGTGTCGGTTCCAGCCGACCCTGACTGTCGCGGCATCTTTGTTGAGAAGTTGAAAGGCATCTTCGTCCGTCGTGTCATCACCAATGTAGATGATTGCCGGCTTTCGTCGCAATCTCATTAACTGAAGAACCCGCGAAATGGCATGCCCTTTTCCCCAGGAAAACCCAGGTCTGATTTCAAGGACTTTCTTGCCCACCGTAGTTCTCAAGATTCTCGAGTACGGAGCGAAGGCTTCCATGACTCTTCTTCTCACGAAAGGGACGTGCTTAGCAGGAACATTTCGAAAATGAACCGTCAATGAATATTGTTTATGCTCGATGAAAACTCCGCGAACAGAGATCAACCGTTTTTTAAGTGACCGAAAGAGGTTATCGAGAACAGGGAGGAATCGTTTTGCGCCGGGGTGGACCCAAGACTTGCTATCCAGCCATGTTTCCAATCCATGGTTGGCAATCAGAAAAAGACCCTTGAGGCCCACGAGCTTTTTGATGTCTGAGATTGACCTTCCTGTAACCAATCCGAGCGAGATCCGCCGATGCCTCAAAATGCGGCGAAGAACATCTCGCATTCCTTTCGAGAGAACTGCGAGCGATGGCGTTTTTTTGATCTGGACGAGCGTTCCATCGTAGTCCAGCAAGAGGACCAACCGATGAGACGTGGACAACCATTCGTTGATGCGGTGTTGTATAGTCTCATGTCGCGCAAAGACGTGCAACGGCCCCATGGACTATTTCGTCGCCTCCGTAACAGGATTGGGAAGTTTCAACTGCGACAATGTTTTTACAATATTGGCGGCCCATCGATACACATTCCGCTCTTTGATGATCGCTCGCATTCGTTGCATTCTGGCCCTTCTCTCAGCAGGTTTCATCGTCAGCGCAGCGTGCACTGCATCCGCGAGTTGTTCGATGTCATAGGGGTTCACCACGAGGGCATCTTCGAGTTCTGATGCTGCCCCGGCGAACTGGCTGAGAATCAATACGCCATCCTCATCGTCGCGGGAAGCGACAAACTCTTTCGCCACGAGATTCATTCCGTCATGGAGTGAAGTCACGACGCAGATGTCTGCGACTTCATAAAACTGGCCGATTGTTTGATGGCTGTGGTGTGCTTTGAGAAAGACAATAGGTTTCCAGCCTTTTGTCTGGAACCGCCAATTTATTCGGTCCGCTATTTCATCCAGCTCGCCTATAAGGTCGTGATACCGCTTGATATGCGTACGGCTGGGTGCACCCAGTTCCACAAAAGTGAAACGCCCTGTAAATTCAGGATACTTCTCCAGGAACCGTTCAACTGCTCTGAATCGCTCGACGATACCTTTGGTATAGTCAATCCGATCGACACCAACCCCGACGTATTGTGAAGTTACTCCAATTTTCCTGAGGACCTCTTCACGCTTCGAAGCCCGCGATTGCGTTTCCTGGCCCGGTTCCCGTGTACCGCCTGTGAACGCAACACTGATGGGAAATGGTCGCACCAGGGTAACCGACCCTCCACGCTCCACGGAGAATTGGTCCCAATGGATCTTTGATTCCAGATATCGGTCGACGGTTTCCAGAAAATTGTTGCAATGGAATT
Source organism: uncultured Ignavibacteriaceae bacterium (assembly GCA_964361365.1). GTDB lineage: Bacteria > Bacteroidota > Ignavibacteria > UBA10030 > UBA10030 > JANOGR01. The sequence continues at coordinate 2,599 of CAYIBG010000108.1, forward strand.
GCGTGTGAAACCCGAGCAGGTCGGCCCCCAGAAGGCCAATGAGGATCTCTTGTTTCCACGGACAGATTCCAAATGCTTCCGGATTCGGCCACGGAATGTGCCAAAAAACCGCTATCCTGGCGTTGGGACGCTTGGACTTCACGAGCAGAGGCAACAGGGAGAAATGATAATCCTGAAGAAGAATAAGAGGCTCTTCTTCATTCTGTATCTCGTCTAATAGCTCGACGGCAAAACGTTCATTCACCTTTTGGTAGTGAATCCAGTCGGTAAGGCGAAACACAGGACGCGTGTGAGTGATGTGGCAGAGAGGCCAGATTCCCTCGTTGGAGAAGCCGTAATAGTAACCTTCTTCTTCCTCCTTCGTGAGGAATACACGTCTGAGTGTGTACGCAGGTTCATGAGGCGGCACTCTTAGTCTCCCTTTCTCATCTGACGTTTCGCGATCTGAATCTCCCGCCCCGTGTGCAAGCCAGGCGCCGCCGCACGCCCTCAAAATTGGATCTAATGCCGTCACGAGTCCACCAGCTGGAACGATGCATTCAACTGCGCTTCCTTGTCTCACATGCATGTAGGGCTCGCGATTCGAGACGACAATCAGATTCTTCCCGCCTAATTCTCGTCGCACATGCTCTTTTAGCCGTTCAGCAGTCCAGACCGACTCACCCTCGACGCGCATGCGCGCTTCTTCCCGCGCCGCTGTCCTGGCAACTGCCAGACTCTTCGTCAGGAGAGTCACCTCAGATGCAAGCGGTCCCAGTATGTCCCCTCGCGGGAGCTTCATAGGCCGGTTGATTTTTCCTGTTCTCAGCCCTTTCATCCACTCTGCAACCGTCGCGATAGGCCCAGTAACGCTCCATCGCACGACAACAACCGTAGTGATAATCATCAGAAGCGAAAGAACAAGGAGACGGATGAAATTTCTGCGCCAGATATCCTGCAGTCGCGCTTCGATATAGGATGCATCGTTGAAGAGGAGCAATGCCCCGACGGTCACTCCGTCGAGAGAAAGAGGGACAGCATAAACATGTGTCGTTTTCCCACGCAACACCTCGTAGCCGGAGACGCCCTCATTTCGAGCCATGGCTTCCAACATCTGGGAAAGCGGCTGTTGTGCAAGAGACAAGAGCGCTTTACTGGAAGCAAGACTTACGCTCTGGGTGTCGTACACAGCGACACCGAGTAACTTCTCCCGACCCTCGAACCGTTCCACGAAACGCTTGAGTTGAACGAGAGATTTTGACCTGATAAGACCCTCTACCGACTCTTGAAGACTTTCAGCCAATATCGAAGCGCGGATATCCAAATCCGTGGTGAGACTATCTCTCTCGCTTTGCACCTGCAAATAGGAAGAAAGATATGCCACGATCGCAGCCACGAACATGAGAGAAACGATGAGCCGAACCGTAATTCTCATAGCTGGTCTCCCGGTATAACAGTTCGCAACCCGGGGACAATCGTATGTTTTCCCAAAATACTTAGGTCACTTTCAGGCATAGCCCGAGTTTAGTCGACGGGTGAAAATCATGCACCATGTTTTTCCCTACGCGCCAGGGTTAACTTCAAAAGAGGGGGTGTCATCAGCGTTGTCACAATGACCATGATGACGATCGAAGAAAAGATGCCGTCGTCGATTACCTTCAATCCCTTTCCAATGCTGGCGAAAATGAGACCGACTTCACCACGTGGAATCATACCAACACCGACTGTTAAGCGATCCACGCCTTTCTCCAAAACGCCCAGACCACAAACCTGTTTGCCGAGGATGGCAACAATGGTAATTCCACCGGCTACACCGAGAATGGAAAGGTCTGCAAAGGTTTCCAGGCGTACTTGAATTCCCATAAGCACGAAAAAAATCGGTACCAGAAACGTCGCAACGGGTTTTAGAAGTTGCTCGATGGTAACGTCTTCGCGAAAACCTTTGAAATGTACGTCTTCCAAAATCAACCCCGCACCGAATGCTCCAACAATGGCAGCCAGGCCGGCGGCATCAGCCAGATACGATAGGACAAAAGCAAACAGCAGTGCGGAAATCAACATGACACCGGATGTGCGAAGCCTGGCCAACTGTCTCATGATGTTGGGAACAAGAAAGATGCCCAGAGCCAGTGACCCACCGAGAAAGAGAATCGCCACACCAATCAATCGTAGCAAGGCGGCGATTTCCAGGGGCTGTCCAATTTCAGCAGCGTTGATGATTCCAGCTACAACCGCGAGAATGACCAAGCCAAGCACGTCGTCGATGACGGCAGCGCCGAGAATGATCTGGCCTTCTTTTGTCTGGAGCTTGTTGAGATCCTTGAAGACCCTCGCGGTTATCCCCACACTCGTAGCACAAAGCACGGCACCTACGAACATATGCACGTAGTTGAAGCTGAAGTCGGCCGGGACGATCGCGGCAAGTTCCACAGGGATTTCCTTGATAAAAAGCCAACTCACGCCGAAGCCCAGACCAAATGGAGCGATGACACCCAAAACGGCGACGATCAGCGAGGACGTGCCCACCTTCATCATCCCTCGCACGGTCGATTCCAGTCCGACCTCAAAGAGGAGAATGATGACACCGATGCGGGCGAGACTATCGATCACAAGAGCCCAGTTTTCCCGAATAACCGAATCGCGAAGCGGTTCAAAGAAGTTCCATGAGGGATTGAGCAACACCAGGTTGCCGATGAGCACGCCTCCGAGCAACTCGCCCAAAACCGCCGGTTGGCCAAAACGCTCAAAGACCTCGCTGCCAATTTTGGCGACAGCAAGAATGACAATCAGCGCCAAAAGCACCGGAGCAACAGGGTCGGAGTGACTGCCGGTTTCGGAACCGTAAACGAATCGTGTAAGAACAAACATGAACACGGGAAGCAATAAGAGATTTCGTTTTGCAGACCACATATGTTCTCAACTCCTCTTCATTTAGAAAACGCCGCTCACTTTGAGTACGATGCCTAACAGTCCAAGGCCAATCACTCCAAGCAGTAGTTTCAATTGAAAGGGAAACCCCTGCGGATCGTTCGAGTTTTGATGCTTGGGCAAATCTTGATGTGTCATGGCAGTTCTCCCGAAATATTGAGAAGATGAAAACACCCCGACGACAGGGACGATCGAGATGTTTATTTTCTTAGGACTGAGCTGGAGAACTACGCCGGCGTTGGATCTCGAGGCCGGTAGCGGAGATAGACCCCTTTCGTGAATTGGTTGAAGGGGACCTCAATGGAGTGCCGAATGCATTGAATCGGAGGATGTGTGAGGTGAGCGGCAAGAATGGCCTTTGTCGAAAGATCTATTCTCTGATTCAGCAGGACTTGTTTTGTCGCAGTGAAACACGTTTGTGGAACGGATTGTGGAGCAGTACCATGAACTGAAACAGGTCGAGGGACAGGGCTGACAGCTGAAAGGACGCACGGATCATTCAGGTTTTCGGCATGAGCAAGCCCTGAAAAGCCTCGAATCAGAAGAGAAAAAACGATCGTCCTGAAAATGCTTTTCATGATTATAAGATAACCAAGTAGAAAATCAGGGGCAACACGTTCGCCGAGCTGTGAGCCCTGCTGTTAGCAGCAGCGGCAAACTCAACTGAATGAGGAAAGCGGCAACTTAAGGCGTTCGACTTTCAATAACTTTTTTCATGGTGGTCAACTCTTGCTGAGATTCCTTCTTGACCTCTCCTTTCAAAATTGGCTCGAGGAGTCGCCAGAAATCCTTCGTACGAAACGAGCCAACAATTCTCAATCGTGTTGCATTGCCGTTTGGTTCAAGTGTATAGGTCGTCTGGCATTCCATAGGTCCATCTGACGTTGCCTTGAACGCTATTGTTTTGTTGGGTTCTAGCTCGGTGATCTCGCAAGTGGTGCTAATGCGTCGTCCCATCATCTTGGCTACTTCGCTAAACTTGGTTCCGAGCGAATTGGCCCCTCGGTGATTCGCTTGACTTCGGTGACTGCAGGTTGCCACTTCTGAGCATTCTCAACATTGACCACGTAGTCATAGACTTCCGCTACTGGACGGTTTATGTCGATAGTCTCTTGAAGCGTGATCACGTTAATTGCCCTCCTATATTAATTTGGTAGAGGCTTATTATGACAACAACCGTAACGGCTAAATTGTTCAAACCAGAATACCCTTTTACTTTTCAAACATCCCGATTCCCTCCAGAATCTTCGACCTGCACTTCCTTAGTCATTTTTCCTCGCAGCCAGTTGGCGATCCAGCATGATGAGTCCCGCCGGCGCGTCTCCTACCTGCTTCAAAAGGTGGATGATTTCTGCGGCGTTCTTCTCTTCCTCCACCTGCTCTTCGATGAACCAGTGCAGCATCACCTGGCCGGGGTAGTCCTTCTCCTTGACAGCGAGCTCGTAGAGTCCGTTGA
>CAYIBG010000109.1:0-6820 GCA_964361365.1 uncultured Ignavibacteriaceae bacterium
GATTTGCGCAGAGCCCTTCGCACAAGCTGACGGCATTCGCGGTCAGCCCTCTCGGTGACACTGCATGTATGAATCAGGACGACGTCGGCAGGGTCATCCAGGCCAACGGGGTAATACCCGGATGCACTGAACTGGCGAGCAATGCTCGAAGTTTCAGCAAAGTTGAGCTTGCAGCCTAGCGTGTGGAGGGCTATTCGTTTCATAATAAAAAAGAGTTGCCCGAGGTCTTTCGAACAACTCTTGTACTCATAGAAAAAGCAACGTTAATTTGTGCTCGGCGTTTCGGTAAAGCTCGACTCCGAAGGCGTCATGGGCGTCGTGACCACGTCTTTCAGCGTCATCGGAGAAAGTTTGTGGTTTGCCACGTAGTCGTCAACGTGTTTTTGCTCCTTGCCGCGTAAATACTCGAGCGCAGAAAGAACAATCTTCTTGCTCTCCTTGTCAAACTCGATAACCTTCAGTTGAATCCCGTCGCCCACGTTGAACGAATCGGCGATGTTTTTCACCGGAGTCTGTGAAAGCTGGGAAAGAGGAACAAACCCGTCCACGCCAAGGGGGAGTTCGACAATAACCCCTTTCTCGATGATACGGCCTATCTTCCCTTCGACGTCGGTTCCCACTTTGTAAGAATTTTCAAAAGCATCCCAGGGATTGTCCTGAATTTGCTTGTGGCCGAGCGAAATGCGGCGCTGGTCGACGTCGATGGCCAGAATCACGACTTCGATCTTGTCGCCCTTTTTGACGACTTCGCCTGGATGCCGAATCTTTTTTGTCCAAGAAAGGTCGGAGATATGAACGAGTCCGTCGACTCCCTCCTCGAGCTCCACAAACACACCAAAGTTCGTCAGGTTTCGCACGACGCCTGTGTGTTTCGAGGCGATCGGATATTTCTGCATAAGAGTCGTCCACGGATCCGGCTCCAGTTGTTTCATGCCAAGCGAGATCTTCTTTCCTTCCTTGTCCAAAGACAGGATAATGCCATCCACCATTTGACCCATGGAAACCACCTGGGAAGGATGTTTAATATGCTGTGTCCAGCTCATTTCAGAAATATGGATAAGGCCCTCGATGCCTTTCTCAATTTCCACAAATGCGCCGTAGTCCGTGAGCGAAACGATCTTGCCCTGGACCTTTGTCCCGACCGGATATTTGAGCTCGATGTTTTCCCACGGGTGCGGCAGCAATTGCTTCATACCGAGGGATATGCGTTTCTTCTCCTGGTCGAAATCGAGAACAACCACGTTCACTGTCTGGTCGAGCTTCACCACCTCAGACGGATGATTGACGCGTCCCCATGACAAATCCGTGATGTGGACAAGTCCATCCACGCCTCCCAGGTCCACGAAAACGCCAAAATCGGTGATTGCTTTGGCATGTCCTTCCAGAATTTGACCTTTTTCGAGGCTATCCAGAATCGCTTTGCGTTGACTGGCCAGCTCTTCTTCAACGAGTATTTTGTGGCTTACCACGACATTTTCGGATGGATGGTTTACCTTGACCACACGGAAATCCATTTCGCGTCCGATAAACGCGTCAAAATCTCTTACGGGGCGTACATCGATTTGAGAACCCGGCAAGAACGCATCCAGGCCCATGAGGTCGACGACGATGCCGCCCTTCGTCCGACGCACACAGCGCCCTTTCAGCACTTCGCCTTTCTCGTACGACCGGACGATTCGCTCCCACACGCGCATGAAATCAGCGCGCTTCCGGGAAAGAACCAGCTGCCCGGCTTTATTCTCAACGGTTTCGAGAAATACCTCGACTTCATCTCCAACCTTCATGTCCTTGATATTCGGAAATTCACCGACGGACACCGACCCTTCGGACTTGAAGCCAATGTCGATCGCGACATTCGAATCTCCGATGTGGACGATCCGCCCCTTAACAATTCCGCCCGCACTGATCGTGCCCAGGGTGCTCTCGTACAACTTGGCAAGTTCGTTGTATTCGCTCTCGGAATATCCGCTTTCTGTCAAATCTTTTGTGCCATTGAACGATTCCGCCATTCATCCTCCTCAAACAACATCCCCGTGGGGACAAACCGTCGCTTCGTCTCCGATGCCAGTCATCGCAACAACGAATGACGACAACGCCGGTTCAAAAGTAGTGAACGATTGATGATTTACTGATGACTGTCAAACAACGATGTAACCAACGCCTTCACGCTGCGGCCGGTTGGTGAACAAACTTTTCCTGCAGAACCTGTCTCACTTTTTCCATGAGCCACTGGGGAGTCGAGGTCGCTCCTGTCACGCCAACATTCTCCGCCCCTTCGAACCACTCATCCCGCAATTCGGGGACGTCTTCGATGAAATACGTCCTCGGGTTTTCTGATTTCGCAATTTCAAACAGAACTTTGCCGTTCGAACTATGCCGGCCGGCCACAAATATGACAACATCGTTGGTTTTGGCAAACTCGCGGAGCTTCTTGTCCCTGCCGGAAACCTGGCCGCAAATGGTGTCCTTTGCGTGAAAATCAATCGCTTCATCCTCGATGGACCCGACCACCAGTCCATCAATGCGCTTTTCCAATTCTTCCTTGATCTTGTAGAACGTCGGTTTGTCCATCGTGGTTTGCGAGAACAGAACCGTTTTCCTTTTCAAATTCACCTTGTCGATTTCTTCCACGGATTTGATGACCACGGCTTCCCCATTCGTTTGCCCCGCAAGACCGATCACCTCAGCGTGATCCTTTTTTCCATACACAACGATTTGATAGCCGTCGAGATGGAATTTCCGGATCCTCTCCTGAACCTTCGTCACCACGGGGCATGTCGCATCGATAATCGTGATTCCCAATTCCTGGGCACGTTTGTAGGTCGAAGGCGGCTCTCCGTGAGCGCGGATCAGCACAGTTTTGCCTCTTGCCTTTTCAAAATTGTTAAGGGAAACCGTCTCCAGCCCCTTTTCTTCAAGCCTCTTGACTTCCATGGGGTTGTGAATAACTTCACCTAAGGAAAACATCTGCCCGCCCTGGTTGGCGAGTTCCTGCTCGGCAATTTCTATTGTCCGAACGACTCCCCAACAGAAACCAGAATGTTTGTCAACCGTTACGTTCACGTTTTCTTTCTTATGAGCTCTCTGGCTCTTCCAACGATGAAGTCTACTTGCACTTCCATCGTGATATTTGATGTATCCAGCACTACGGCATCTTCGGCTTGCTTCAGAGGACTCGCATCGCGGGTCGAATCCTTGTGGTCTCTTTCTTCCATGTCTTTGGTGAGGATGTTCTCCTCGACCTCAATGCCGGACAAGGCAAGTTCCTTTTTCCGTCTCCTGGCGCGCTCAGACGCGTCGGCGACCATGAAAACCTTCAGGTCGGCGTCGGGAAGAACGACCGTCCCGATGTCGCGTCCCTCCAGCACAACCCCTCCCTTCGCAGCAATCTTGCGCTGCTCCCGCACCATGACTTCCCTGACGCGCCGGATGCTGCTCACTGTACTCACGGATTTTGTAACTTCCGCAGAACGAATGCGGTCCGTGACATCTTTCCCGTTCAAAAAAACCCTGTTTGCGCCGTCCGAGCCCTCCAGACGAACCTCGCTTTTCTCAGCGAGCTTTGCAATTCGATCGCCATCGCTCAACGGAACTGACTCTTCGAGCACTTTCAGCGTTATTGCCCTGTACATCGCCCCGGTATCGATGTGCGTGTATCCCAACTTCTGGGCGACCAACTTTGCCGTGCTGCTCTTCCCTGCACCCGCGGGGCCGTCAATGGCGATAACGATTTTTTTCAACGGGTGGTCACCCTTAAGAAGTTTAAGATAGCGATTTTATGGATGGAGAGCAACCGCAACCTTTGTTTTCAGGCCATTTTGGCCTATCTTTTCTCGCCCATGCGCAAACTTACCCACGACGAAATCGCTCAAAAAAGAGTCAAGACGGACGAAGTGGAAACCGCCGAGAGGATTCCTGTCACCGTCGTCGTCGACAATGTTCGAAGCCTTTACAACGTGGGCTCGATTTTCAGGACGTCCGACGGAGCTATGATTCAGAGACTCGTCCTTACCGGATACACGCCGCAGCCGCCAAGAAAAGAAATCGAGAAAACTGCCCTCGGAGCTACCATAAGCGTTCCCTGGGAATACGTCAAAAATCCGGTCGATGCCATCCATTCGTTAAAAGAACAGGGGTTCAAGATCTGTTGTCTTGAGTTAACAGACAGAAGCCGGCCATACTATGCCATGCACTCTTCTGATTTTCCCTTGGGGCTCATCATCGGCAACGAAATCACAGGAATTTCAAAGGACATTGTGGCCGCATCTGATTTCGCCGTTGAGATTCCCATGTTCGGCGTCAAACAATCTCTGAACGTAGCTGTTGCATACGGCGTTGCCGTTTTCGAACTGTCACGATTGTGGAGACTGAATCGTTCCGGACCCTGCCCGCCCTAATCGAACGCCTTCGTGAAGTAGTCTTCCTTATCGAGTGTATGAATCCTCAGCACACCCGCTCGAACGAGCTGAGTGAGTGTTCGGGAAGCCCTTCGATTCGACACGTTCACGAGTTTGCCGAACTCCTTGACAGTAATTTTTTCGTGATCTTCAAGAAAATCGAAGAGTCGACGCTCTGGTTCGCCGATCGTGATCCTGAGTGGGGGAGCATCAAGGCTCTCCGACCGCAAGATCCGTACAACTTCTTTGCTTGCAACGACCGTTTTATCGTTGACTCGAATGAAGACCTTCTCTTCATCGTCCTTCAGACCGTTTTCACCGATGAACGTGTGGGGCTTTTCGCCGCTTTCCGCCACACGAACAACAATAACGTCTTTGCTCTTGTAAGAAACGATCTCGATGTCAGGCTCGATCGGAGGTTCGCAAAGAACTGATCCGGCCGTTTTGATCATCTCGACTTCACTCTTTTCACTTTCGACGCCTACAACCGAATGATCGTCATCGACTCCGAAGAGTATCGTCCCTCCCTTCGTGTTCGCAAACCCAATCAATGCACGGGCCGTCTTTTCCGGACTGGAGACCTTTCGCTTGAATTCCAATTGAAAGCCCTCTCCTTCCTCCACCAGATCTTGTATATCACGATAATTCACAGTGAGTCTCTCCTTACAGTCAACGAATCTCCGTTGAATCCTCCGTCCAGGTTGAGCAGTACCGAATCTGCAGGTTGAGAGAGAAAATCCTCCTTTAAAACATTAGAATCACTGGAAACCGACGCCACGGGGATCATGCCACGTGACTTCATTCGCTGGAGGATGACTTGAGCCCGTCGGGCAACGTACTGTGAATCCTCATTCGCTCCATGCCGCTTTGGGCTCGGGATGATGGCTGCAAGTCTGGTGGCCTCATCTCTTGTCAAATCGGATGCTGATTTATCAAAATAGAGTTGTGAAGCAGCCTCGATGCCGTACACGCCTTCGCCCCATTCGATGACGTTCAGGTATATCTCCAGAATGCGCGATTTCGTCAATGTCCTTTCCATGTAAAACGTGAGAATCCACTCCCGAAGTTTCCTCAGCGGATTCTTGGATGACGACAGGAACAGGTTTTTCACGAGCTGCTGCGTGATCGTGCTGGCACCCCTGGCGGCTCGGCCTTCACTGATATTTCGCTTCAGGGATTCTTTGAATTCGAACCAGTCGAAGCCTGAATGAGACCAAAACGTGCCGTCTTCTGCGACGACAATCGCGTCCATCACATGTTTGGGGATTTTATCGTATGGAATCCACTTCTGGAACCTGTAGAAAGCCCTTCCCTTGCTTCTCGCGACGCCCTCGTGTTCCCGCATGAATGCGGTGACCCCGGGATTCGCCTTGCGTAAATCGTCAATGTCGCCGAAAGGCAGGGGGAGAACGGCAAAAAAACACACAACAACAAGAAACGCAATGATACTCTTGATTTTGTTTCTTCGAACGAACCCAGCCGCCCTGCCCGAGAGAAATCGCTTGAGAATATAGGCACCGGATCCGGAGATCGGATTCTCCGTCATCAGCAACCGAGCGACTTTTTTGTGCTGTCCAAAAAACTCTGCAGAATAAGCGAAGCGGCCATCGCGTCGATGTTGTGTTTCTTGTTCCTACGATCCTTTTTCTTCGTGCCCATCTCTATGAGAGTCCGTTGCGCAATCGATGTGGTGAACCGTTCGTCCCAGGTAACGACTTCGAGACCTGTTTCCCGTTTGAGACGCGAGACGAACTCATCCACCTCCTCTGCTTTCTTTCCTTTTTGTCCTTTGAGGTTCAAAGGCATGCCGACGACAACAAGTGAGATTCCTTCAGTCTTGACCAGCTCGGACAGCTGCGTCCAAAAAGAATCGTTGTTTTTCCAGGCTCCCCTCGGATGCGCCAGAATTCCAAGGGGATCGCTTACCGCCAGCCCGATTCTCACCGAGCCATAGTCGATTCCCATTATCCGCCGATTCGCAGGATCTGGACTCGTCATTTGCCGAAAAACCTTTCGACCTCGATGATCCCGTCCACTTTCTTGATTTTTTCGATAATGCGGGCGAGATGATCGGTGTTCTTGACGATGAGGATGATCTGACCGTCGAACAACTGCCCTTGTGAATCCATGTTCACGCTACGGATGTTCGTGCTCTGATAGTTCGAAATGGCATGGGTAACGTCGCTCAATAACCCGGGCCGGTCCGTGCCTGCCACATGGAGGGCAGCAATGAAATCTGCCCCGCTGGCGGGCGGCCAACCAACTTCGACGATTCGTTCGCTCTCTGCCATTCGGAGAGAAATGACGTTCTTGCAATCTTTACGGTGAATCTTGATCCCCTCCCCCGTCGTGACAAAACCGACAATCTCATCGCCGGGAATCGGATTACAGCACTTCGCGTATTGATGCATGAAATTGTCGCT
>CAYIBG010000110.1:0-6819 GCA_964361365.1 uncultured Ignavibacteriaceae bacterium
TCCAGACGGAGAACAGACCTGCAAACATGAACATCCTGTCGTCTTTCATGCGAAAAACAACCGGTTGTCTCTCGACGGATTCTTTTTTCCTTCCTCTCACCACCGCCGTCACAGGGATTTTCTTCCATTCATAGAACGCTTCGGCGGGAACAAGGCATCGTGCATTTGTGAAATAAGGCGAATACATCCTGCTCGTTTCGAGCGTCTCGCCCCTCGCGTTGAACGCAGCCAACGGCCGGTTATCCGGCGCCTTAAGAGGCTGGCCGTCTCTGGACGTGTGAGGGATGAGCCACCAGCGCATCCGTTCTACTCCGGTTTTTTGATGTCGCATCGCGATGACAGGAAGGGTGTCCGTCGGTGCAGCGTTGTAGCGGGGAAGAGTCTCGAACGGCTGCCCACGCACTTCAAGGCTCTTCATCTTTTCGAACGTCAGGAAGAGTTTCTTACCGTCAATAATTGCGTAGCGGCCGCACATGATGATCTGAATCTAAGAAAGAATTCCGAATTTCCACGCACAGCCTTCGCCAGAATTCGGAATTCCACGAAACAAAAAAGGCGAGGAGGGATCCTCGCCTTTGGCGAAAAAAAGATCGTTTTGTAGAGAGCTTACGGTTTGTCAGGAAGCTCTTCGAACGCGTCTCCAAACAACTCGTCAGCCACAGCTGAAGAATCGAAGAACCCGCGGAACTCTGTGCCCGCCAGTCTCTTACGGCGCATAAAAACCAGTAAGGCGGAAAGCGTAAGACCTGCGACTAAACCGAGGACGATGTACTTCTTCATGAACCGTGCTCCCAATGGAAGAAACTTGTGGAAGTTGACTGATTCAAATGTATCATTTTTTCCTGAAAAAAGCATTTCAAGAGTGACTATTAACAAACTTTAATATCGCTGAACAATGGAAGGTGACCTTCCCCGGGCCTCCGAAAATGTTTGGTCGAAAACCTGAAACTCTGCCTGAGTCAACTACTACTGGCGTTCAATCCAGCTTGTGCGGCCTGCCGAGAAGTTGGCGCGGATGATAGGGGAAGGATGGGGAAAAGACTTTGTGAAGAGCCATGCAGTGTCGCTGAATTCCGGATTTGCCCACCCGGTTATGGAAAGCTCGGAAACTCGCCATGTCGAGTCCGAAAGAATTTTTGTGATACCTTTTGCCGGCGACGAGAGTTCCGCGTACACATTGATTCCCGCAGAACCAAACGGGTCATAGTTTGCAGTTTCAACAGCGATAATATTCTTGCCTTTCTTGAGTTTCTTCGAAACGTCCCAAACCTTCACCCGCTGGTGCTCGACGGAGAGGGACAAGGAATGCCTCGCAAACACCTCGCCCAACTGGCTTCCGTTCAGCCATATTTTTGCTTGCGTGTCTCCGATGAGCTGAAGAGTGCCGCTTGTCAACGAGTCCTCAAGAGAAAGAGTTTGTCGAAAATAAGCCTTCGGAACCTGCGTCGCCGTCGTATCTCGCATACGCGGGTTTGCTTTTGGATGATAGATCCATTTGCTCTCGATCAGGGGGCTTACCCAGAGTTCCCCACGCTTGAGTTCTTCGGATTTCTCATTCCAGTATGCAATCTGCCTGTCGTAGCGCATCAGAAGCCAGTTCAGGTTGGCATCCCGGTTTGTCGTCAGCCACAGTCGTTTGAATTGGGTCTTGAGTTTCGCCAGATCATCCGTAACATCTTTTGTCATTTCGAGTGCTGCGCGTTGGACAGAATCTCTATTAGCAGAGGGAGGGATGTTCTGCGTCAGCTTGCGAACCGCTTCACCCGTTTCCAGCTTCCCGGCAAACCACAGATTCAGCCTTTCGACAAACTCCAGGTATTGCAAATGATCGATGTTGCGCGTTGCGGACGAACGCACTTGCTGGATGAGCCGCTGCACGAGAGGCATATTTGCTCTGATGTTCTGAATCCGCCACAACGCGTTTGATGCCGGGATGAGCGGCAGCAAAGGGTGGCGCCACAATTCGTGCCACGTGAATAAGTTGAGCGGGTTGGAAAGGAGAGCGTAAACGGTGAGTGCAGGTTCGGCGGCGTCGGCTGAACCAAAAAAGTCGGCAAAAAACCTGCGATTGAAATCCGGCGCGTTGGCGCGCAATGGCTGCCAGGCGCATTCGGCGGTCCAGGCATAACCATGATAGTTCAACTCCCGCAAGGCCTCTCCTCCGTAATCGTTCCAGTTGGAAGTATGAATTCCCATCGAACCGTTCAAGAACCCTTCCCGATTCAGGTTCTGAACATTGACAAACGTGTTCACATAGTTTGGGAATGGGCCCGTGAAGTTCCAGACTGCCGGTGAAACCACGAACGGAAACCCTGCGGCTTTGAATATCGTAGGACTTCCGTAATTGTCCGAGACGTGGTATTGCCAATCGACAATGATGACATCCTTTGGAATCTTGTCGAGGATCGAAGGATGCGTCAGGATGATGTCGCCATACATGAGCGGTTTCTTTTTGTGCTTCTTAAGAATCTCGAACAAACGCTTGTAATGCTCGGCGTGGACCGTCGCGATGTCGCTCCCCGCAACCCGCTGCTTGTTCGCACCAAGGCCGACATCCCAGGACTCATCCGCGGCTATGTTGAAGTAGGGGGAGCTGAACGCGCCGGCTATTTCACCGATCATCTCATCGAGGATTTTGTACACGCGTTCGTCGGAAATGTTGACTGTATGCGCCCCGGGAAACTCGGCATATTTGATGTACTCGGGAAGGGCAAGGATGTTTTCCCAGTGGCCGAGTGTTTCGAAAATCGGTATCAACTCGACATGGTATGCTTTTGCATACTGGTCGAGCTCCTGGATTTCTTTGGCCGTGAGTTCTCCCCGGCCTATTCCAACGAGAGGGTGGCTCTTAAATGTAAAAATGTCTTCGATGTAGGGTGAATAGACGTTCAATTTGTAACGGGAAAGAAAACGGACGATTTTCTTGAAATTGTCGAATGTTGATACTTGACCACGACTCAAATCGTCTGTTATGCCCCGGACTTTCTGAAGTGGCCAGTCGTGAATCGAGACGCCCGGGACAACAAGGCTTTTCTTTTCACGTTCGATCAGTTGAAGCAGAGACATGACACCGTAAAACCTTCCCGTTGCGCTGTGCGCGATAATGACGACGCCCTCCATGGTTACGTCAAGGAAATACCCTTCCTCTCTCATTTCCTTCGTGAGCCTGCCTTTTCGCTCCTTCAAGAACTCCTTCCCGCGTTCGCTCTCGGGAGTGCCGATGTAAACAAAGTTCGGTGCAAACCGGCGGAGCGACTCCTCGTCGACGATTTTCACATAAGGGCCTTTCATCTCCGCCAACTGATGATTGACCTGGCTTGCAGCAAACCCGTCTTCGCGAGACGTGCCTGTCCCGAGAACGACTTTCGTGGACGAGGTGATCTTGAATTTTGCCGGCTTCATGGTGACTTGCTGCGGAGTGGGGATAATGCTTGTAACTTCCTGAGAAGACGCAAGGAAGTGCAGCGGGCACGACAGGACGACGAGGAGAATACTTCTTTTCATCGATCTTCCCTGTTTGAGTGTTCGTGGAGCGAAGTGCGGAGGGCGGACGGTTCTTCTTCGCCTCCGGATCTTGCGTCAGAATCAGGCGCCGGGAGGAGTGCCGGGTTCTTCCTTCATCTTGGCTTTGACGTCCTGGACTTCGTTGCGAATGTCCTGCGCTTTTCGCTTCAAGGTGGCCATGTGTTTTCGGAGACGAACGCCGGCCGATTTGTTCTGTTTCATGTAAAACTTGTCGAAATCCTCTTTGAAGGTTTGAACCATGTCGACGAGTTCCTGAAAACGATCCATACTGATTCTCCGTAAAAAGTGTGACTAGATGCGGTATTTGTCGAGTCGAGTTTGATGGTACTTCTTGTAAGCTTTCTCAGCCTCATGTTTCAAAACTTCCACCATTTCCAGCCTCCGGTCATAGAGCCGTTTTGGTTTGCGGTGTTTCCTCTTGGCCAACGCATACGACGTCATGATGGGCATCGCCAAAGTCGAATCCAGATACGCGACAACAGTATCGGGTAATTTATCAGGGTCAATCTTGCCCCAACTCACAGCCTCGGAGGGAGTTGCGCCGGAAAGTCCGCCAGTATCAGGCCGCGCATCAGTAATCTGGATGAAGAAATCATGGCCTTTTTCGTTGATTTTCAGCACCTCCTGGATCTGGGGCTCTGTTTGGAGAATGAAGTTTTTCGGAGAGCCTCCGCCAAAAATCAGCACACCGCTCAATCCGTTTTTGCGTTTCGCGTCCAGCACGATACCAGCCGTTTCGTTGACGTCGGCGCACACGTCAAACCGCAGCTGATTCCCAAAAAGTGCCCTCTCAGCCACATTCATTCCAATCGAGCTGTCCCCAGGTGACGAAGTATAAACCGGAACGCCCAGTTTGTAGGCCGTGCCCAGGATACTTTTGGTTTTGACCTTCAACACGCGTTCCCGCTCAGAAACATACCTGCCCATCCGGTAATGGAATTCTGCCGTACTCATTTCAATCTGGAACTCCGGCGCATCAATTATTTTCCGGTAGAAGTCGTCCGTGTCGAGCAAAACATTGTAGCTAAAAAGGATGTCATAAATGCGGATGACGGATTGTTTGCGGAGGATCCGGTCATCGATGAAAGGAGAGCCCTGGTGCAGTGAATGTCCGATGGCAAAGTGTGTATCGTGATACAAGTTGGCCCCCGTGCTGACGATCCAATCGACGAAGCCCGCTTCCATCAATGGGACAATGCAGGACCCGCCGAGGCCGGCGGGCGTGAGCGCTCCGGTAATGCTCATGCCGACCGTGACGTTCGGCTGGAGCATTTTTTGTGTGAACAAATGACAAGCTTCTCGTAAACGGGCGGCGTTATATGCCTGAAAATGATTGTCGACGAGGTCGACGAGGTTGATGTTTTTAGGGATTGGAAACGGATTGATCTTCTTGCCAGTGAGGAACTTGTTGTTGTGTCGCATCGCGCTCCTTCTGAGTGGGGACAATCGTGGTGCAAGAAAAAGCGATCAAAATATAACGATTCTGACGTGAAACTCAAAGAAAATAAAATCTTTGTTACATCAACACACCGCCTCCATTCACATTAATGGTTGCGCCGACGATGTGATCGGCAAGGTCGGACGCGAGAAACAAAACAGAGCCGGCAATATCCTCGGGCGTTGCGACTTTTCCACGCGGAATGATGCGTTCTATTACTTTTCTCTCCGATCGCTTTTGCAGAATATTTGCCGTCATGTCGGTGTCAACCCATCCGGGCGCCACACAGTTGGCGTTAATGTTGTGAGGAGCCAGTTCGACGGCGATGGACTTCGTAAACGCGATCACAGCACCTTTGGAAGCCGCGTAATGTGAATAAAAAGCTTCACCGCGTTGGCCTGCCGTGCTTGCAATATTGACAATGCGCCCCCACGCCTGCTTCTTCATGGCTGGAGCGACGGCGTTACAGAAGAGAAATGTCCCTTTGAGATTCACGTCGAGTGTTTCATCCCATTGCTCCTCGGACATTTTTCCGATCTCTCCCCGCTTCCACACCCCGGCATTATTCACGAGAATGTCGATTCGTTTGAACCGTTCAAGGACCGCATCCACAGCCTTGCGCACTTTTGATGCGTTGGAAACTTCAATCTTTTGCTTCATGCAGGATTGACCCATCTTCAAAATCTCATCCTCACAACGCCGGGCACTTCGGTCGTCATTGAGATACGTGAAGCAAACAGATGCACCCGAACGAGCCAACAACTTGGAAACCGCCGCACCAATCCCACGCGATCCTCCTGTCACCAATGCAACCTTGCCGTCAAGTTTGAGCATCATTAAATCAAATCACCAGAAAAGAGAGAAATTTTGAAGTCACAAAGGGACAAAATAGCAATGATTATCAAAATAGGCATTTTTTGGAGGAATTCGCAACTTTTTTCTTGACACCCGCTTTTAATCGGACTAAATTAGTCGGCGTTTAATCACAAGAACTCGCTTCCATTTTTCATAATCCAAAAGAATGCTTGAAACACTCATCATAACGTTTCGTGAAGGTGTTGAGATTGCTCTCATTGTCGGAATCCTCCTCGTGTACTTGAGGACGAACGACAAATCGGAGCTCAAGAAGTACGTGCATTTCGGCCTTGCGGCGTCCCTCGTGGCAAGCGTCATTGTTGCAATCATTCTTGAAAAACTCTCCCTCGACTACGAGTTGTTCGAAGGTTATCTCATGTTTATCGCTGCGGCATTCGTGACGACGATGATCGTCTGGATGTGGCGCACCTCGCGGCATATCAGAAACGACATTGAGCAAAAAGTCGGCGGGATGGTAAAGGAAGCAACCTCATCCTGGCGGCTCATGCTGGGTGTTTTCCTGTTTACATTTTTGATGGTGGCGCGGGAAGGCATTGAGACCGTCATTTTCCTGCGGGCGGCATCGGGAGGCACGGTGTTTTCGTCTGGTGTTCTGGGGGCTGTCCTGGGGATTGCACTTTCAGTTGCTTTCGGCGTCTTTTTTGTCAAAGGCAGCATTCGTGTGGATGTTGGCCGCTTCCTGAACGTTACGGCAATTGTCCTCCTGATTTTCATCGCCCAGCTTATCGTCAACGGCGTGCATGAATTTTACGAGCTCGGCGTATTTCCGGCAAGCCCGAAAATGATGGGAATTGTCGGGCCCATCGTCAGGAATAATCTCCTGTTCATTCTGGCAATCGTGAGTATTCCTGCAATTATGTTCATCATTCCAGGGAAAACCAGTCAAAAAAAAACGCCTGGCCGGCCCTGGCAATTATCCGCCGGATTCGTTTGTCTTTCGGTCATCTTCTTTCTTGGTTTCGAGAGCGTCTTTGCTTCAA
>CAYIBG010000111.1:0-6790 GCA_964361365.1 uncultured Ignavibacteriaceae bacterium
TTTCCCTACACGACGCTCTTCCGATCTGCGGAGGCCGGCCCGGCCGATGTCGTGTTCTTCTGTGTGAAATCCTTCGATACAGAATCGGCTGCGTCACAGCTTGATCCGGTTCTCACCGACCGCACCGTGGTGATCTGTCTTCAAAACGGAATCGACAACGAGGAAAAAATCCAGAAAATCATCAAACGCGGCACCGTGTTTGGGGGAGCAGCTTATGTTTCTGCAAGGATCACGGCTCCTGGAGAAGTCACGGAAACGGGCGGGCTGCAGCGCATTGTGTTTGGACCGATGGACAGTTCACCGGACAGCCGTGCACAGGAAATCCTGGACGTTATGACCAAAGCAGGAATCAGCGCAGCCCTCAACCCCAACATCGAACAGGAACTGTGGCGCAAGTTCGCATTCATCACATCAATGGGCTCCATGACAGCTTTGTCACGACTGACTCAAGGAGAAATCTTTTCCTCCAAAGAGACGATGGATCTGGTTTTTGAGGCGATGCGAGAGGTCGAGACTGTCGGACGCGCGAAAGGTGTCGACATACAAGCCCTTGAACGTAAAAAGGTGCTTGAAGGCATAAAACGGTTTGACCCCGACACTCGTTCATCAATGTACTACGACCTCCTCAGCGAGAAGCCGATGGAGATTGAAGCCTTGAACGGAACCGTTGTCCGTCTTGGTAAGAAACTCGGCGTACCGACTCCGATTCAACGAACAATCTACGCTGCGTTGTTACCGCACCATCTCAAACATCTTCTGCAACGGTCTTCGAAATCCGACTGAAATGCCAGAAGATCCGACTTCTTCAATTGATCCCAGTACAGGACTCTGCAAGATCTGTCTTCACGCTCGCACCATTGAAAATGCACGGGGCAGTGTTTTTTATCTGTGTGAGCTTTCTGCGACCGATCCCCGGTTTGCGAAATATCCGAAGCTGCCTGTCCTCTCGTGCCCCGGGTTCAAAAAATCGCCGAAGCCGCAACCTTGATTTTGGCCGGAAGCCCTTTCACAGATGTAAAAATTGTTTGATTCTTACGCCATTGGAACAACTTCTTTTCAGAGATTTTGATTACATTACCGGTGGTAAGACTTTTTCATTGATCAACGAGAAGACAAGATAGAATGCCACATCAAACCCTGAAGGGTAAAACCGCTGTAGGTTTTTTTGTTGATGGACTGCAACTGAAGTATGTGCAGCTCTCCCTCACGTCGGGCAAGGTCATCCTTCGAGACTTCAAGACAGTATCCCTGGAGACAAAACTCGAGAAAAAAACATTACCTCTCAACGCACCGGGATCGCCGACCGTCGCCGGCGACGAGGGCGCTTTCGGGGTTGCAGATGCCATAGCAGCGGCAACAGAAGAAGCACCGACAGAAATGAGCACCAATGCGACGATCCTGCTCAGCCTTCTTGAAGGTCTTCCGCCAAAGGATTACACAGTCTCAATCGCGCTATGCGAACCCGCCGTGCGGTATCACGAATTCGACTCGGATTTTGGATTAAGCGGCTTAAAGCTCAAGAAGAGGGTTGCAGAAGAACTGGCTCAAACGGGAGCGGAAACCCCTACACTGGACGCCTTGGGCGTCATTACGACGGCAACAGGCAAGCTTCTGTCCATTGTTCGTCAAGGAAGCCTTCAACTCTTTGACTTACTGACGGAGATTCGAAGTTTCGTGAACGGTAGCATGCCGAGAATCAAGCTTGTTCACAGTGCAGATCTTGCCTTGCTTGAGGTCGTGCGATCGAGTTATGAGCTTCAGGAAGAGAGCGTAACGGTATTGGCGTATGTCGGTTATGATTTCAGCCGTGTGATTTTTATGCAAGGCAACAACTACCTTCATTTCGCTCCTCTTATTAGCGAAGGGTACCACGCGGCAAATATAGAAAACACCATTTACAGCCGTATCCGGCTAGAGCTGGAAAACAACGGACTTCGAAGAATCGACCGTATTCTCCTTGCCGGGGAAAGTCACAAGGCCGAACTCCTGGATGCCATGGGGCCGGAATTTCCTCAAGCGAAGATTGAATACTTGCAAGTACCGGGAATCGAGAAACCCGCTTCCTCCTCCCCCGTCGATAATGTGGTTTCGGAATACGCAATCCCGCTTGCCGTTGCGTGGCGGGCGCTGCAGCCGAACCTGAAAGGGGCATACAACGTCGACCTTGTTCCGGCCTCTATCATCCAAAATCAAAAAGCGTTTGCATGGCACGGATGGCTCACCGCTGCGTTGATGGCCGTGTCGATTTTGTACTTCTCTCTCTCCATTGTTCCGAGGAGCGGTACCATACGAACGGGTCGCGAAGGATTGAGTCAAAAACAGGAGGATCTGTCAGCGTTGGAGATGTACAAATCACGCAAAGACACATTCGAGGCCGACATTGACAAGTACGAAAATGCCATGAAGGTGTACAATTCGATTGCGGAGGGGTCTGGTCGGTGGACACGAATCCTTGATTTTCTGTCAAAGAACGTCAGTACCGTGAATTCTATCTGGATTCAAGGTATTCGACCGGTTAATGCAAACCCCGGGGCCTTTGATATCAGTGGAAGGGCGTATGTTCTTTCGAGAATCTCCGCTCTCGTCAATGTTTTCGAGAAAGCGTCATTGCTTCAACTCAAGACGGTGACTGTCAGGGATCGGGACGTTTACGAGTTCGACATTCGCGTTGAAAAGATCGACAAAGAGGACGTTTCCTATGTTCCTGATCAGGCCACCAATAAGTAATTTCCCGGCATCGGACTCAACATGCACGTAAAGACGCGAAACAGTGTTATTCTCGGGTTCATGTGGATCCTCATGACCGCAGGGTTATTCTACTGGCAGTCCAGACAATTCAAAGAGCTCGATGAGATTCACGCGGTCGAGGCCGAGCTCAGTCATCTTCCCGACCTTATGGAGGAAGTGGATGCGTTGAAGGGCCGGTATGAGGAAGTGAAGCAGGTGTACGATTCACGCAAGAAAGTCATTCCGTTGAACGATCAGACAGCTCAAACATATGCGTACATCATTGAGGGGTTGAGTCAAGCCGGGCAGATGAAGCTGGGCATAGAGATGGGCGGAACGCAGTCCTCCGGTGATTGGGGATACAACAGGTATCTCCTGCGCCAAGGTGAAGGGCAGTTCAACAACATTTACAGGTTCATTCATTACCTGGAGAATGGAAAATTCCTTCAGAAGATCTACGGATTAGTTCTGACCCAGGAAGAGAGGGTCAATGACGTAACGAAGGCGATTGAAAAAACGATAAAGTTTCAGATGGAGTTGCACGCATACTATTCAAAGTTCCCCGAGCTGAGTACTTCTGCGTCCTCAGAAGCCGCTTTCATCCCAGCGCCCCCGTGGAACCCGTTCTCTCCACGGTTTGCGAAAGTCGTTTGGAGAGAAATACTGCCGGGCGAGGTGAATCCCGAGGCTGCCGAAGTGAAAGCAATCATTGCAGGAAAAGCCTACGTCCAGTACAGAAATTCTCTGATCGCCTTGAAGATTGGAGATAAGGTGCGGGGAGGGTACGTCCTGAGCAGCGTTGATGCTATACAAGGTATCGTGCAATTCACATTGGATGAAGGCGGCGTGATTCGAAAAGTTGAGAAAAGAATACAATTCGAAAAAAAGTAACTGAGTAGATGAGCCCGCAGCAGTTCCTCTGAAACCAACGTCGCAAGGTAGAACAAGCCCTCAACCTTGATTCTTCAGCATTATCTTCGTTTCTTTTTCCTCGCTTTCTTATCGCATGATTCATGAGCCAGGGTTATGATCGGCTTATCACTCGAGAATCTCTCCATTGGGGGAACGTGCGACCCGATCCGGAGAACCCCCAAATTTGGGATAATCCAACACTTTATCAAATCTTCTTTCTCAAGGAACATCTCCTTTTGGTAGAACGGGCAGTCGCAAATGGCCCAAAGGTACTTGAACTAGGCTGTGGAGAAGGTGATCTTGCCATTGAGTTGGCCAACAAAGGATTGGATGTCACTGCTATTGATTTAAGCCCTGAGCGAATTCAGCGTGCAATCGAAAAAGCCAAAGACTTATCGAACGCGCCAAAATTTCAAGTCGGGGATCTTAACACAGGCTCCTTCCCTTCTTCGACATTCGATTGCGTCGTGGCAAATGGTTCCTTGCATCACATTCTAGCGCTCGACCATCTTTTGGAAGAGGTACGAAAGACTCTTAAGCCTGCAGGAAAACTCGTAGTCTTCGATTTCATCGGAATGGGTACACTTCGTAAACTATTTGCTGCACTTTTATACGCCGTCTTGCCAACTTATAAACCTTACAGCGCCAAATGGAAATTGAGGTCAAGGATTACGGCTTTTCTTTCAACTGAAAAGAAAAAAAGGCGGGCAATCGAGAATCAAGAGACCTCAGCCCTTCACCCGGACTCACCATTTGAAGAGATTTCCGGCGCCTCAATAATCGAAGAGACTAGAAACCGATTCAAAATTCTTGAAACCTTCACTTTCCTTCCTTTCTGGTACTATCTTGCACCGAAAATCAA
The DNA here is from genome assembly GCA_964361365.1 of uncultured Ignavibacteriaceae bacterium. Classification (GTDB taxonomy): domain Bacteria; phylum Bacteroidota; class Ignavibacteria; order UBA10030; family UBA10030; genus JANOGR01. The sequence goes on from CAYIBG010000111.1 coordinate 4,502, forward strand.
ACTGCCCCAGTCGCTACGATATCCAACAGCGAGGTTTCTCCGACGAACTGACGACCTCCTTGTTCAGTTCCATCTTGCCAAGGGTACATACGTCTTCATCGAAGCACAGAAAACCTGAAACTTCTTGCAGCTCCTCCTCAAAAATATTGGGCAGCTTGTCACTGTGAGCGCTAACGGCGGGTTGGTGAAAACGGGCAAAGACATGCGAAACATCGGTGTCGTTGAAAACGCGACGGTGCTGATTGAGAACGGCATGATCCGCTGGGTAGGCAAAGCGAGCGATTTTCGAGAAAAGCTGAAGAAAGATGCCGATACGCTCGACGCTAGCAGCTATGTTGCCCTTCCCGGCTTCGTCGATGCTCACACGCATCTGGTTTTTGCCGGAACCCGTGAAAACGAATTTGCAATGAGGGCAGAGGGCAAAACCTATCAGCAGATCGCAGAACAAGGTGGCGGAATCCTCAGCACCGTGAAAGCAACTCGTGCCGCGACGAAGAAAGAGCTGAAAAAACTCGCCAGCAAGCGACTGGACTCCATGATGCAACACGGGACAACAACCGTCGAGATCAAGTCAGGCTACGGGCTGGACGAGAACTCCGAAATGAAGATTCTCGAAGCCATCAACGAGCTCGGCAATGAGCATCCGATGTCTATTGTTTCCACCTTCCTCGGGGCTCATGCAATTCCTCCTGAATTCAAGGGTAAACCGGACGACTATGTTCAGCTTCTATGTGAAAGGATGCTGCCGTACATTTCCAAGAAAAAATTCGCCCGGTTTTGCGACGTTTTTTGCGACAAAGGTTATTTCACGGTCGAGCAAACTCGAGGAATCTTTGAGAAAGCCCGCTCACTCGGATTCGACCTGAAAATCCATGCCGACGAGCTTGCAAACATCGGAGCTTCGGGCCTCGCAGCGGACTCCTCAGCCGTTTCTGCGGACCATCTCGAGAACATCACCGTCGATGAAATGCGCAGATTGAAAAAAGCTGGAGTTGTGGCTGTCCTTCTTCCGGGCGTTTCCTTCTTTCTGAATCACCCTCATGCGAATGCCCGCGCTCTTATTGATTCAGGTGTTCCCGTTGCCATTGCATCAGATTTCAACCCCGGATCATGCATGTCGTTTTCCATGCCGCTCATGATGACCATCGCGTGCACGCAAATGAAAATGACACCGGAAGAAGCAATTACAGCCGCAACGCTGAACGCCGCTGCAGCACTCAAGTTGTCCGACAAGGTCGGCAGCATTGAAGTCGGAAAACAGGCAGATATCGTACTCTATGAAATCCCGAATTATCAGTATCTGGCTTACCATTTCGGAGTGAATCTGGTTTCGAAAGTCATTAAGAAGGGAACGATCCTTGAGTTCTCCTAAGGTGATCGGAATCGACCTGGCGGGAAGTCCGAAGCGCAACACCGGAATTTGCGCGCTCCAGGGAAACCGCGTTCACGAATGGAAAACAGTTTTCTCCGACAAAGAGATCATCGAGTTCGTGTCGCGTCATCGACCCAAACTCGTGGCTATCGATGCACCGCTGAATCTTCCTCCTGGAAGAAAATCCATGGATGACAGAAACGGAGAGCATTTCCGGCCGTGCGACCGTGAGCTGCTGAAACGGGGAATCCGTTTTTTTCCCATCACACTCGGCCCGATGCGCTCTCTGACCCAACGCGGCATTTCGCTGAAGAAGAAGCTCAACAGAAGAAAATTCAGAGTCATTGAGATGTATCCCGGCGCTGCACAGGACGTGTGGAAAATTGCGCGGAAGCAGGATGGCCTGGGAAAACTCAGGAGAGGACTTGAAAAGCTCGGCATCAAAGGACTCGACAAAAACATGAACGGCGACGAGCTTGATGCTGTAAGCGGGGCGATCGTCGGGAAGCTGTTTCTACAGGATAAAGCGGAGATCCTGGGAAATTTTCGGCAGGGGGCGATTGTCATTCCGAAAGTTTCGAATAGAAAACCATGAAGCAAATTGTCGAGTGTGTTCCGAATTTCAGTGAAGGACGAGATAAAAGCGTTATCGACCAGATCGGCGCGAGCGTGAAAAGCGTGGCAGGAGTAAAACTCCTGAGCCTTGAGCCGGACAAAGACTATAATAGACTAGTTGTGACGTTTTTGGGCGATCCAAAATCGGTTGTTGAAGCTGCGTTTCAGGCATCGAAGAAGGCGGCGGAGTTCATAGACATGCGCCAGCACAAAGGCGAGCACCCGCGCCTCGGTGCCACTGATGTGGTGCCTTTCATCCCGATTTCCGGTGTAACGATGGACGATTGTGTGCAGCTCGCAAA
>CAYIBG010000112.1:0-6783 GCA_964361365.1 uncultured Ignavibacteriaceae bacterium
CTTCCGATCTGGCCATCCACTCAAGGACCCATCGCGGTCGCTGGACGTTGGCATCAAGAGCGCGCAAGGCACTTACTGCATATTCGAACGGAGATTTGATTTTCGCGCGACGGGATGATTCCAACCAAAACTCCGGCGATTCCGCAATGGTGCGAATCATCGCTCTTAAATCGCCCTCGGTGTCTTTGAAGACCTGTGCAAGCCGGTCGACGAGGGACTGCGGCGGATTATCGGAAACAAACCGCGCGGCAATCTTGCGGGAAATGAAACTTGCCGTGGAAGGATGCTCCGCCAGCATATCCAGCACACGCTCTCCCTCTTCGACCCCGCGGCCTGCAGAAAACTTCTGGCCAAGGATGTGTTTTCCCTCCGCATCGTGGGCATCGGCCCTGAACAAGAAATCTCCTTCGACCGTGAACCCAACCCGCCTCCCTCGCTCGATGCGTTCCCTCAGTTTCTCCCCGCGAGGCCCCAACGGGTAGACTGTCCAACCGGTGAACACCCGCGCCACATCAACGACATCCTGCTGCGTATAACCGCCGTCGACGCCGAGCGTGTGAAGCTCCATGAGCTCACGGGCATAGTTCTCGTTGATGCCCTTGCGCGGACGAAACTCGGGCGGAAGGTTTTTCACCGCCTCGTCCTGTTCTTTTTGCTGATTCCTGAGCGCTTGATCGATAAGTGCTCTGTTCAGCGCGCCCTTGATTCCCGTTTCATTGCGCATCTTGTTCACACCCAGAGACATCGTCGTTGTCGTGCCCTCGGGAGCCGTGGATTGGGCATTGTCGAGATAGCCCAGCATGGCCGGGTGCTTCGCCGTGGCCCCGAGGATCTCACGGAATCTTCCGAATACAAATGGCCGAATGGCGTCACGTTCGTACGTGAGAACATATGGACGAGCTTGATTGTCCGTCAAAGAGACGTTGAAATGGTTGAACCAGAAATCCGTCAACACTTCCTGAAGTTGGTTTCGTGAATACAAAGCGCGGAACAGCTTCTGCGTCACCAATTCTCCGATGAGCTCCCTCTGCGGTCGAAACCCTTTTTCCTTCGTGTATTGAAAGAGTTTCACTCGAACTTCCGGACTGTTGAGCGAATCACGATTCCGGTCCACAATGCCGTCCTGATACGCGGCAAGAAGGACAATTCCCGGGTTTGGATAGGTGTTGACAATCTCCTTCGTAGAAAGACCAAGAGTCTTCAGCGGTGCGAACTTTTTCGTCAGTTCTCCGTCACGCAGGCTACCTTGAAGTTGTTCGTCCAGCCATGCATCCAACCCCATCCCGACTGCACGGTCGATATCGCCCGGCCTTGCACCGTACGTAAATCTGCTGATGAGGTGAGCCGCAGCCTGGCGGTCGGTGAGGCCGGCCTCCCGGTAGGGTAATCTCGATGTGTTTTTGTGGCTCGGTCCGGCTCCAAGGAAACCGAACAGGGTCACGAGTGCGATGACCGCAAGACGTGGGATTTTTTTTCTCTTCTTCACTCGAACCATGGCGAAACTCTGAGGGATTAGAGTGTTGCGGTCCGATAAGAGTTTAATCTGTTCAAAAAGCAGACTATTTCTCCTGCAATCTGTAGTAATTAATGAGGTCCGTGCTTTGCGCTTTCAGTCCCAGCTGACGAACCATCGTCACAATTTGCCCCCGGTGGTAGGACGAGTGGTTCACCTTGTGCTGAATTTGATGTCCCAACGGCTCGGCGTGCGGGTTTCCTTGATATCTTTGTAGGACCACCGCTCGAGAAGTTTCTTGTCGTTGAGTTTCTTGATGAAGCTATCGATTTCTCCAAAATGACCCTCCCATTTTTCTTTGAGCGACACGAGGGTCGGAAAGTCAGATTCCTGAATAAGCGATGTAGGACTGTTCCCTTTCCATCGCTCGAACCAAATCCAGTCGGCGGCATAGATGTGGGTCAGCGTCCCGCGGACACCGCCATGACTCGAGTTCAGGTTTTTGGCGAATTGTTCCTGGGTCAACGGCGTCACCATGTCGATGGTGCGGTTCGTCGCCCATTTGTCGTATTGGTAGAGGCTTTCAATGTCTTGCAGGTTCATGGTTATTCCATGGTCGTGGCTAATCGATGAGGACTTTCAGGCCTTCCGTGCAATTCCGGCAAATCTCAATGTTTTTTCTTCCGTGAAGAATGGCTTTGCGGAATTGTTGATATTTTTTTGACCGCCAGATTTCCGAAAACGGCTGAGACGAAATATTGCCCATCTCAAACTTCGCGCTTTTGTCGAAACAGCAGGGAACAGCGCGGTTATCCCATGTAATGTTCGCCGTATGCCATAGAAACCAGCAATGGTTCGATAAATCCGATTTTATCTGATACGAACCGTCTTCTTTTTCGTACCTGCTGTACTTGTCGGCTTGAGGCAGCAGGTCGGTTTTCTTGTCGACGCCATAGATCTGCGCCGATTTGATCGTCACAGCATCGACGCCGATTTCCTTTCCCAGCCGCTTGACATCTTCAATCTGGTGCTCATTATGCGAGAACACGATGAACTGGAACACCGTGTATGGTTTTTTGGAATTGAGTTTTCGTTTCCATTCGATCAAGCGCCGCGTCCCGTCCAGCACTTTTTGCAGGCTCCCCCGCACACGGTATTTCTCGAACACCTCCTGCGTGGTCCCGTCGATGGAGATGATCAGCTTGTCCAACCCCGCTTCGATGGTCTTGCGGCAGTTTTCGTCGGTGAGAAAATGCGCGTTCGTGCTCGTTTCCGTAAACAAGTTATAGCGCTCGGCGTATTCGATCATGTCGAAGAACTTCGGCGTAAGATAGGACTCGCCCTGGAAGTAGAGCTGAACCAGGAAACTTGTTTTGCCAAGTTCATCGACCATTTTCTTGTAGGATTCAAGGTCATCGACCAAGCCTTCGGGCCTCGCAAGCTCACGGGTTCCCGTCGGACACTCCGGGCAGCGCAGGTTGCAATAATTTGTCGGCTCGTACAGAATGTAAATCGGCAATCCCCACACCACAGGCCGCTTCAAGCGTTTTGAAAACCAAAAGCTGCTCATGACCTTCGTGTAATTCAGGATCCTGCGTGGAGTGACTTTGGGAAGAATGTAGGCGAGTTCAGTCATGATTTTGGGCGTGCGTCAATCTTTATTGACGCACTGGTTGCTGACGTCGCAATAAAGATTGCGACATTCCAGCGGATGCGCCAAGCCTCACTCAAAGTCCCCCGGCAAGAACGACAGTTTATCTATTCTATCATTCAGAAAAGACCAATTTTCAACTTCGATTCCGCTCCTCGAAAGCAAGCAAAGGCTCGACCAAAGGTATTTCGACGGGTCATCAGTATAACCGTGATTGACCGGATTCCAATACATGTAGCTCAGCCAGTTGAAATACTGTTCTTCATCCATTACGCATCGATCCCAGTAATTGTGCCAAATTTTCTTGACAACTGGGATGTCAGTATGTTCGCGAATTTCTTTTCCGCTTTTTCGATGGATATTTCCCATGATAAGTTGAAGGTCCTTGCCAAGCTCGCTATCTGCGGTAAAATGATAATGATTGTCCAGGATAACCCAATGATCGAGCCTCCAACCTCTTCTGGCCAGAAAATCCTCCAAAATGAGTTTAAAAGCCTCTTTGGCTTCGTCCTTCCGCAAATAATTTTTGCCATAAAGCGTCCTTCCTGTGACAAAATACATTTGCTTGTCGGCCAAAAGATGTATTGGTACATGCGCGTTTTGTTTGAACTGCCAGTTCATCGCTTTTCTCTTCTGTCGCAATAAGATTGCGACATTCCAACACGTTGGACTACGTCAATCTTTATTGATGTACTTGGTCGCTCGTGTCGCAATAAGATTGCGACACTCCAGACATTCACTCCAGGCTTTTCTTCAATTCAGCTAGTTTCTGCAATGCTTCAAGCGGCGTCATCTTTTCGATGTCCAGCTTTCGAAGCTCCTCCCGCAGCTTGTCGTCTTTCATTTCAAACAGCGTCATCTGCATTTCGCCCATTCTGCCGATTGCCTTTTCCTCTTGGCCGCTGAGCTTCAAATCCGACCCTTCGAGGTTTTTCAGGATCCTTTTTGCGCGCTCCGTTATCTGTTCTGGCAGGCCTGCCATCTGGGCGACCTGGATGCCGTACGAATGGTCGGCGAACCCAGGCATCACCTTGTGCAGGAAAATCACTTTGTCGCCGTACTCGCGGACATCGACTTTGTAGTTCTTGATGCGGGGGAAAATCTCGGCCAGCTCGTTCAATTCGTGGTAATGCGTCGCGAACAAGGTTTTCGCCCCGATACGCTCGTGCAGGTACTCTGTAAGCGCCCATGCGATGCTGATGCCGTCGAACGTGCTCGTTCCGCGGCCCACTTCGTCGAGCAGGATGAGGCTTTGTTTCGTCGCCGTGTTCACGATGTTCGCAGCCTCATGCATTTCCACGAGGAACGTGCTTTCGCCCGAAGCAATGTTGTCGCTCGCCCCCACCCGCGTGTAGATCCTGTCGACAATGCCGATGTGCGCCGATTCCGCGGGAACGAAACTTCCGATTTGCGCCAACAAAACGATGAGCCCAACCTGACGCAAGTAGCTGGACTTGCCGCTCATGTTCGGACCCGTAATGATAAGCACCTGGTCGGACTCGGTGTCGAGATAAACATCGTTCGCAGTGTAATTCTCGCCGGGCGGCAGGAGGCGCTCAATCACCGGATGACGGCCTTGCTTGATTTCGATCCGCCTCGACTCGTCGACCGTAGGACACACGTAGCTGTTCTCAACCGCACATTCGGCAAGTGAGACGTAGCAATCCAGGTTCGCCATGGCCGTAGCATTTTTCTGGATTTGGGAAGAGTGCTCTGCAACTCTGACCCGTAGCTCATTGAAAAGCTGCGTTTCAAGAGCAAGAATCCGTTCGTCCGCATGCAGAATCTTTTCCTCGTATTCCTTCAACTCCGGAGTGACGAAACGCTCGGCGTTGGTGAGCGTTTGCTTCCGCATGTAATTGGAGGGAATCTTTTCCTTGTGCGTGTGAGTCACTTCGATATAATAACCGAATACATTGTTATATCCGATTTTCAGCGAAGATATCCCCGTTCGCTTGCGCTCCTGCTGTTGAAGCCTCGCAATCCAATCCTTTGCACCGAAGGAAACCGAACGCAGCTCATCCAGCTCAGCATGGAAACCTTTGCGAATGACGCCGCCCTCCACGAGCGCCATGGGAGCATCATCTGCTATCCCTTTTGAGATAAGCCCGACAACATCCTGTAGAGGGTCAAAAGAGTCCCGCAGGCCTCGTAATGAAGTGCAGGTGACCTGTGCAATGTGGGATTTGAGGCCCGGGATTTGAGAAAGAATCGCCTTGAGCTGAAGAAGTTCACGCGGGTTCGCCCTGCCCGTTGCGATTTTTGCGATCAACCGCTCCAAATCGCCGATATGGCTCAGCTCCTCGCGAAGCTTCTTGCGCGTCGATTCCGCATGAACCAGTTCCTTCACCGCGTCGAGGCGTTCCTGGATTCGACCGAGAATTTTAAGCGGCCTGTTAAGCCACTGTTTTAACTGCCGGGCCCCCATCGGCGTCTGAGTCCTGTCGATCATCGCGAACAGGGTCCCGTCCGATTGGCCGACGAGAGAAGATGTAATTTCCAGATTCCGTTTCGTCGAGGCGTCAAGAGTAACGAAGTTGCTGACGTCATACGGAGTGATTTTCTTCAGATGGGCAAGGTTGGCTTTCTGCGTTTCCTGCAGGTAATTGAGGATCGCACCTGCCGCCACCAACCCGATCTTCATTTCCTCCACGCCAAAACCCTTTAGCGTCTGGGTCTTGAAGTGATTGACGAGCAGTTCATAGGCATAGTCCGTGTTGAAAACCCAATCCTCTACCTTGGAGTACAAGCCTGTAAACTTGTCTTTCAACAACCCCTGGAGCGATTGCGAATCACGCTTTTGAACAAGCATTTCAGACGCCTGCAGATTCCCGATTTGCTCGACGAGACGCTTGAACTCGAACTCGCTGACGCTAAATTCGCCCGTGGACACATCGATATACGCGAACCCGACCTTATCGTCGCCGGTCGCCAGGGCCGAGGGAAGGGCAACGGCAGCAAGATAGTTGTTTTGCTTTTGTTCGAGGATTTTCTCGGAAAAAGCGACCCCGGGAGTGACGACTTCAATCACATCGCGCTTCACAATCCCTTTTGCAAACTTCGGATCTTCAAGCTGTTCACATACTGCGACGCGGTAGCCGGCCTTGAGCAACTTCGGCAAGTAGGTATCGAGAGCGTGATGAGGAAATCCGGCCAGGGGCGTATCTCCGGCCGCTCCGTTTCCACGTTTCGTCAGCACAATTCCCAGTACTTTTGATGCAATCTTGGCGTCCTCTTCAAAGGTCTCGAAGAAATCCCCCATCCTGAACAGCAGGATCGTGTCAGGATACTTTGCCTTGACCTGTTGATATTGCTTCATCAAGGGAGTCGACATCTAGGCCTCGGCTTCCGCTTCAACGCTGACGTCGCCCGTTACTGCATCGAGCGCAATGTGAAGGACATTCGGACAGCAACACACGGAGCAATCCTCTGTGAACGTCTGATGATTGCCGGCGGTGATATCAACGAGGATTTCGTTTTCCTGAAGGCAGAACGAACAGAGGTAGATAGCTGAGAACTCGGTCATGCTTCAAAAAGATAAGAAAACTTGGAGCATGAGACAAACAGTCTCGGTTGTAAATTCCCTAAACTTTGGGTAGTTTGGCCTCGATCATGGGATTGTATCCTCAACCGAATCACTGGCAGTGTGGCCCGTTTGCGCTCAAGCACGCGCTGGTCA
>CAYIBG010000113.1:0-3262 GCA_964361365.1 uncultured Ignavibacteriaceae bacterium
TTCAGCTACGGGTTGTACCACTGTCACTTCAGTTTTCCCAATGGAGTCCCGAAAACTCACGAGCACGATTCCAAGCCCGCCCGGGGGTTCGGAATTTTCTACAAAGGGAGACTGGTTGTGTACTTTACCACTGAATCAAACCCGAGTGACGGCTGGGCCGACGCTGAAATCCATAAGGACCCTGAAGCCGCTCGCCAGGAATCCCTGAGGTTCGGTACGAACATCGTTGTCTGGGCTTTGACTCACTAGCGTTCATGGTCGGTACATCCTCCATATTGAATGACATCATCCGCCGGCTTGCAGAAGTCAAAACTCGGTCCCTTTCGGACAAAACGTTTGAGGGCCTGTTCATTGTAACCTCAGCGACCGTCGGCATCACGACGATTTTCGTTATAGTTGAAGCGCTCTTTCAATTCGGCGGCGATATCCGGACAATTCTGTTCCTGCTTTTGACAACCAGTTTTGCATCTGTCCTTGCCTGGTTTGGCATTCGCCCCATGTTGCGGCTTGTTGGCGTTGTTCCAAGCATGAATGATTTCGACCTGGCCGGCAAAGTCGGCTCGTTTTTTCCGCATATCCGGGACCGGCTTCTGAATCTGCTTCAATTAAACCAGGAGATTCTGAGCGGAAGGTCACTCTACTCAGGAGAACTCGTCGATGCATCGTTCGGTGACCTCGCCACGCTGACGCAGAATGTAAACTTCAAGGATTCTCTGGACCGTCTTCCAATGCGCCGCTGGAGAACCAGGTGTCTTATGACGGTCGGATTTTGTGCGTTGTGCGTGGCGGTATTTCCCAGCACATCTGCCGATTCCCTCAACCGGTTAATTCATTTTGAGCGCGAGTTCGTTCCACCCGCCGAATATGTCTTCGAAGTTGTCCCCGGAAATAAGGAAATCGTCAAGGGCGAAAACTTGGAAGTGAGCGTGAAGGTCCAGAGCGTGGGCGCCATCAGGAAATCGCCGACCGAGCTCTCTCTGATGTCCCGCTATGAGGGTCAAACGAGTTTCGACCAAGTTCTGCTGCGAGCTGACACGGCCGGGTCATTCCATACCGTGTTGAAAAACGTCCGGGGGTCGCTGCTGTACTTCGCCCAGGTGGAAAACGTGCAAAGTGAATGGTACGAACTGAAAGCGCTCGACCGGCCTCTCGTCAGGTCGTTCCAGATTCGGCTTGATTATCCATCGTACACGAACCTTCCTCCAAGGGTTCAGGATGAATTCGTTGGCGATGTCACGGCGCTTGCGGGCACGAGAATCTCGCTGAAAGGAGCCTCCAACAAAGACCTGTACGAAGCCTCCATCGTGTTTGGAAACGGCCAGGAAAAATCCATCAACACGTCGGGGGAAAAATTCTCAGCGTCACTGCCGTTGACCGCAGAAACCTCATACCACCTTCAACTGAAAGATCTCGAAGGGTTGGAGAATTTAGACCCGGTCAGGTATCAGCTGAAAGTTCTTCCGGACGAATTCCCGTCTATTTCCATCGTTGAGCCCGGAAGAAACATCGATATTGCGGGCACACAGTCGCTTATGCTGAGTATTCAAGCGAAAGACGACTTCGGGTTTACAAAGCTCCGGGTCGGCTATCGGCTTGTCCATTCGCGATATGAGCGCCCTTCTGAAGAATTCAAGTTTGTTCCCGTTCCTTTTCCATCTCAAACAGGCCTCCAGCTCGAAACCCGGCTTGCGTGGGATCTCTCCCGAATGGACCTCGTTCCAGAAGATGTCATCGAATATTTTGCCGAGGTGCATGACAACGACATCGTCAAAGGCCCGAAGATCTCCCGCAGTCCATCCTATCTGATCAGGCTCCCTTCGTTGGAAGAAGTGTTCGCCGACGTGGACAAGGTCCACGAGACATCACTGGAAGAAATGAAGCAGACGATGGAAGACGCCAAAAAGCTGAAGGAGGCGCTTGAATCCATCAACCAGGACTTGAAAAAGAACAAGGAATTTGACTGGCAGAAGCAGAAGAAACTTGAAGAGATGGCCAAAAAGTATCAGGACGTTCAGAAAAAACTCGAGGATGTAAAGAATCGACTGGATCAAACGGTCCAAAAGATGAACGAACAGAACGTGCTTTCCAAAGAGACCATGGAAAAGTACCTGGAGCTTCAGCAGCTGTTCGACCAGATGAATTCCGCGGAACTTCAAAAAGCGTTGAAACAAATGCAACAGGCGATGCAGAATATCAACAAGGAACAGCTTCGCCAGGCCTTGCAGCAAATGACATTTTCCGAGGAGCGATTCCGGCAGAGCATTGAACGCACCATCAGCCTCCTGAAACGGATTCAAATCGAACAGAAATTTGACGAAGTAAAAAAACGGTCGGAAGAACTCGCCAAAGAAGAAAAATCATTGCAGGAGCAAACCCCATCTGCCGATAAAGACCCCCGGAAACAGGAGGAACTTGCGAAGAAACAGGACGATCTTGCGCGCAAGGAGGCATCGATGGAACAGGCAGCCGGGGATCTACAGGAGAGGATGCAGGAGTTCTTTGCCGAGATGCCGGCGGATAAGTTGCAACAGCTGAACGAACGCATGAAGCAGCAGAAACTTGCCCAGCAGATGGCCAAGACTGCTCAACAGATGCGTCAGGGTCAACCGCGGCAGGCCCAGCAATCACAACAGGAGATTCAGAAGCAACTTGACCAATTCAGTCAGGAACTTGATGCACTCCAACAGGAAATGCTCCAACAGAACGCCCAATACGTCATGAACGAAATGAGGAGGGCGGTGAACAATTTGCTGGAGCTTTCCAAACGGCAGGAAGAGTTAAAACAGCAATCGCAAAACGCTCCGTCGAATTCGCCCCAGCTGCGCCAGAATGCTCAGGACCAGATGCGCGTGATGGAGGATCTGGGAAACGTGATTCAGGGGTTGAGCGACGTCTCACAGAGGTCATTTGCCATCACACCCGAAATGGGCATGAGCATCGGTGAGGCTTTGAGCAGGATGCGCAACGCGATGCGCAACCTGGATGTACGTAGCGGCGGCTCGGCATCGCAGGAACAAACTGCTGCCATGGGAGCGCTGAATAAGGCGGCCACTCAGCTCCAAAAGTCCCTGCAGGCAATGATGCAGGGCGGGCAGGGGAGCGGGATGGGAAGCCTGTTGAGCCAAATGCAGTCGCTGGCCGGGCAGCAGATGTCCATCAATCAGCAAACGGTTTCGATGCAACAGGCTGCCGAAGCGGCCCGGTTGGCGCAGGAACAGGAAGCCGTGCGGAAGTCGTTGGAGCAGCTCAACAAAGAGGCGCA
>CAYIBG010000113.1:3362-6724 GCA_964361365.1 uncultured Ignavibacteriaceae bacterium
TTTGCATACGTCGCGTTTGGCTTAAGCGGAGCGTTTATCTTTGCGTTCTATCATGTGCGGGGACTGTCCAACTCGATCACGGCGGCGGTGTCGGTGAGCGCCGTGCAGTTTGTCCTCAGTGTGGCCTGGATGCCGGTTCTCAATTCGGCGATCTGGTCCTTTGGCGTGAACCTTGCCGTTGTAGCGCTCGCGTTCTTGTTTGAAAGAAAACTTGCCTCATTCAGACAGGCTAAATTTGTTGTGGTGGGGCTTGTGTACGGGACTCTGTTTGTGCTTCTGACCCTGCTCGTTTCCGCTCTCACAAAAACCGACGCTCTGCCCGCGATGGTATTTCGCGAGAATTTCATCGACGGGTTGCTGATCGGCTTGGGGCTCGGACTCGGCGTAGAAGCGGGTGAGGCGTTTGTGCACTCGATAGAGCAGCACAGTGCTGCCGCAAAACCTGTTCCGTAAAATAAATAACCGCTTTCACTCTCCTGATAGAGTTCAGTCTTTCCAGCTCAAATCTCATCGTTTAATCAATGATTATGAGATTTCTCGTCTGATTAGCCGGGCCTCATGGGCCGCTTTCACAAACGGCAGTATTGCCATTGAGAGCATCGCAGCTACGCAGGGGTAGAGGATATCCACAAGAATATGTTGTGAAATGAAAAGCCAAAATCCGAAAACAAAGATGCCAATTGAAAGAAAAAAGAGAACCTGCATGGCCAGGAAAGGTCGGAAGTAAAGACACACAAGGTAAGCCAAAGCAAGAACCGCGATCGAGATGAGGTGACCACTTAAATCATTTTTAACAATAAAGTCTTTTCCGACCAGGTATTTCAATGTTTCTGAGTACAATTGCGGAGTCCAATAGCTCGTTGCATTTTGGCTGCCAACCCAATTCCAGAAAATCATCACCATTTTCCCTTTACATTGATCTGCAAAGTCACCAAATGACTGAGAACGGTCGATGATTTTCCCGGAACCCGTTCGACCCGTAAACACAAGCGTGTCCGATTCCAACCCGTAGTGGCCCCTGATTTCAGGCACATATCTGCGATCCTTGCTCATAACAAACAAAGATCCGTCGCTCATGACGGGAATCCGGTATTCACCGAAGCGGATAGTCTGGCCATCTCGACTTGGCGTGAGAGTATCCGGATAACTATGATACTTTTTCAACAAAGCCAGGGAGGCGTCTAATTCGGCTGGGGGAGTGTATCCGTTGGAAAACGTTTGAGAAGCCAATGGATAAATGTGTGGAATGAAAGCTCTCCAGGATTCAACAGCATCCATTGTGTAAAACCCCAACGCGAGATTCATTTGCCCTTCGCGGATATTTCGGATTCGGTATAAAGACCCTCGCTGAAACCCAAAAACCACAATGCCTGTCCCATGAAGCTCCTTGAAGAGGTCCACTGCATGCGGCGTTCCGAGTAGTGATCGGGCGTCCACAAGTACGGCTTTTGCACCAACGTTTTTGAGCTCCTTGACGATTCTCAGACAGACCTTTAGGTACTGCTCCGTGTTGTTATCACCCGAGAACAGAGAGACACTCACAATGGGCGCGGGGCTGGGGGGTGAGTTGTAAGAAGATGGCGGATAGAACATTGACCTGTCAATAAGAAGTTGGAATAACCGAAGCTCCCGGTTGTCAAGAAGTCCGGACATTGAAATCGTGCCCTCCGCACCAAATATCAACGCACACCAGAAAAGGAGCGCAAACGTAATCTTTTGGGACTTGGATCGAAACCATCCCGTGAATGATCTGATCGAGATAGAAAATCCATTATCATAAAAAATTCCCAGTACACCGGGCAATGGTTTGCGCTCATGGAGTTTTTGCAAAAAAGCGTTCAGAAGAGCGAGCCAGTTAAGAAACCCGAACAGGAACAGCAATCGAGTGAGGAGCGTCCCATAGTTACGAAAGGAAAAAAGGGGACGGAATCGATCCCAAGGGTCATACATCCATAATGCTAGCCCTATGAACGAAACGGCTAGAATCGCGTAGGCTATGATACTCGAAGTCTGTATGGGTGCTCGTTTGAACATTGTTGTTTCTCCTTGTTGGTGCGATTTCTTCTATGGCCTGAAGTCAGCAGGGAAGTTTGTTCCTTGTAGAGTTTGGTCGTTGGACTGCTCTTGCAGAGAACCACTCGAAAACAAAATTCCTCCGAGCAGCAGAATAAAGGCCACCGAAGCTGCCACGGGAAGGCGCACCTTCCGTTGCCAGGCAAGCACGAGCAAGTCGCGTTCAACAGTTTGTTTTACCCGTTCCGCCGCTTCTGGCCTGAGTGTACTAGGTGCCGACTCCTTAGTTTTCAGAATCTGTTTGCGCAGGACGAGTGATGACCGGAGGAAATCGCGGCATTGAACGCATTCACCGAGGTGCCGAAACAAAGCCTCTCCATCCTCTTCGCCAAGTTCCTCATCAATGTATTGGCTCACCAGTTCTTGATTCTCGTCGTGTGTCATAAAAACCTCTCTCTCATTGAAAGTAGGGCTTGAGTCTTGCTGCCAGGGCTTTTCTTGCTTTGAAAATTCTGGATTTCACCGAGCTTTCTGTCGCTGCCGTGATGTCCGCTATTTCTGCGTATGACATCTGTTCGTATTCCCTTAAAACCAGAACTTCGCGGTATTCCTGTCTTAATTCCTGGAGCAACCGGCGAACAATCTCCGATGTCTCGTTTGTAACGAACTGTTCATGCGGAGTGTCTGTATCCCAAACGGCTTCATCATCAAAGTGTCCATTTCGCCTGGTTTTTCGAATCCGCGCAAAAACTTCGTTTCGTGCGATGCGGAATAGCCATGGTCTTAAGAATTCAGGTGACCTGAGGCTCTGGCATTCGCTGAACATCTTGAGAAAAGATTCATGCGTGGAATCCTCTGCGATCTGACGATCGCCAAGTAATCGAAGACAATAGGAATAGATACTTGATTTATAGCGCTCGTAAAGTTCGGCAAATGCCCGGCGATCTCCTTGTTGAACCTGGATTACAAGATCATGCTCCGGGATGCTCTTGTGGCTGTTTGGCATGAGAAAGTTCGCTTGGTCTCCGTCCAACCTCGTCCTGTTTCCCTAAAGATGCAAATGAAGGCAAAAAGTTGCTGATTTCATTGTCTCTTGAAGCATTTTTTTCTACATTTTGTCTAAGCCAGCCTGATATAATATCTTATGTCCAATTCTCCAACAGTCTTTGTAACAGGATCCACAGGTTTCATAGGCACTAAACTCGTGAACGAGCTGGTGCGACGAGGACACATGGTTCATGCTCTGACGCGGAGCACGAGTAACCTGGAGGGCCTTAAGCACGACCGGATAAAACTCGTTCAGGGCGACATCCTGAAGAAAGATACACTCGTCAAAGCGATGCAGGGCT
>CAYIBG010000114.1:0-4789 GCA_964361365.1 uncultured Ignavibacteriaceae bacterium
GCAGCCGGATTGGTGTTGTGAGATAGTTCCTGAATGACCCGGTTTCGTCTATTCGCCGCGTTTCCCCTGCTTCTTACGCAAGCCATCGCCCAGCTTACCACTCGCTCCCCATCAGACACGCTCGGGTCTCTTCCCGACACGACGGCTCCAGTGTCTGTCTCGGGGATTGACACGCTCGTAACATACAGCGCGAAGGATTCCATCATCTATTCCATGCGGACCCGCTTCATGGACCTCTACCGCAGCTCGGACATCCAGTACCAGACAATGGGTTTGAAGGCGGAACGGGTCAGCGTGAATTGGGACAATGCAACACTGGTTGCGACAGGTGTCAGGGACACCTCGATCAAAGACCGCGACACGACACTCGGCAATCCGGTTATGATCGACGCCGGAGAAGAATACCGCGGGACAAAAGTGGCCTACAATTTTCAAACCAAAAAAGGTAAGATCACCGTTGGCAGAACAGAAATCGAGCAGGGATTTTACCGCGGTGATGAAATCAAGAAAATAGACGTCAACGAGCTCTTTGTCTCCGAGGGACGATACACGACGTGCGATGCCAACCATCCGCACTTCTATTTTGCAAGCCCCAGGATGAAGGTGATTGTCCGGGACAAAGTCATCGCTGAACCCGTTTATTTTTACATCGCAGATGTTCCGCTGCTGGCGCTGCCCTTCGGCGTGTTCCCCAGCAAAGGCGGACGGACCTCCGGAATTATAGCGCCCGCCTACGGCGACGATACGCGGCGCGGCCACTTCTTCAGCCATTTCGGCTACTACTGGTCCATCAACGATTACATGGATCTTTCAACGACTTTCGACTGGTACACGCGCGGCGGGTGGCTGAACCATTCCCTGTTGCGGTACAACCTCCGCTATATTTTCGACGGCTCCATCAACGCGAACGTTTCCAGCACATACGAGGGCGAGCCAAACGACCCGCGCCGGTCAGAACAGCGAGATTACAATATTGCGGTCACCCATCACCAGACGATCGACCCTTCAGCCCGGGTCGATGTCAACTTCACGTTTGCATCGGGAAGCTATTTTCGAAATTATAGTACAAACCTGAACGACATCCTCCGGCAGAATCTCATCTCGAACGCGACATTGTTCAAATCATGGGACAACTCGAACCGTTCCCTGTCCGTCAACCTCTCGCGTGACCAAAGCCTGGTCAACGGCGATGTTCGGGAAGTACTCCCGAGCCTTTCCTTTAGTCAAAACCAGATTTATCCGTTCAGGAAGAAAACCAAATCTCGCGGGTTGACGTCAGAATCTGAGTCCAGCCTGGATTTTTTCGAGATGATCGGCCTGAACTACGGAGCCAGTTTCTCAAATTCCCGTGAAAAAGTGTCGACGGCGCTGCCTCTGGTGAAAATAGACAGGCTGAACCCTCAGTTGTTAGGCACGGTCACCGAATTCAGACGGACCAATACTCAATCCCTGAACCAGAATACGTCTGTTTCCATTTCTCCCAAACTGGGTAATTTCACCGTGTCTCCATCACTTTCCTTCAACGATTCTCGTACGTACCAGCAGTCTGAAATTCCGACACGAAACCCTTCCGACAGCACGTTCTCCATCGAGTCCGATGATTTTGGTTATCTGTTCAAAGGAAGGCAAACGGTAGTCGGGAGTCTCAGCACCGGAGTCGCCACGAGCACACGGCTCTTCGGAATTCTTCAGCCCCAACTGTTTGGAGTCACATCTATCCGCCACACGCTGACCCCCACCCTCAGCGTCAACTACAACAAACAGGTGTATGGCCAGAACATTCCGAAATACGCGATGATTGGCTCGTTCAACGTCGGGAACAACTTTGAGATGAAGTATCAGCAGAGCGATACGGCGCAGGAACAAAAAATCCAGTTAATGAACATCGGGGCGGGGTTGTCCTACAATTTTGCGGCGGATAGCTTGAGATTGTCTTCACTCGGAATGACGTACCGGACCGACATCGGGCAGGCCTTGAGCATCAGCGCGTCGACGTCGCATAACTTCTATGTCTTCGACCCTGTCGCACGTACACGTGTCAACAGGTTTTTGTTTTCCGAGTCGGGAACAATCGCCGATTTGACCAGCATCTCGCTGAGTGTCTCAACCTCCTTGCGCGGCGAGAAAAAGCAAAAACCATCCGACCCATCAATTCCTTCCAAAGTTCAGGAAGAACAGGACCGCGTCTCTGGCGTCGTCCAGCAAGAAAAAAGAATATATCGGAATGTCTTTGACCAGGAAGAGGCTGACTTCAGCATCCCGTGGAACCTTTCCCTGAGTTACAACTTCTCTCAATATCAAGAAGACCCGAGCGTCAAAACCCGCTCCTCCAGCCTCGGCGCGAACCTTCAATTTAACCTTACCGACTTGTGGCAGATCTCAGGCTCCACGAACTATGATTTCGTGAACAAGCAGTTTTCCGCTTCGACTGTTCAGGTCACGCGCGACCTTCATTGCTGGCAAATGAGTTTTTATTGGATCCCGCTCGGCACGTACAGCTATTACAGGTTTGAGATTCGTGTAAAGGCGCCGCAGCTTCAGGACCTGAAGGTCACAAAACAGGGAAGTCAGAGAGGCTATTACAACTAATCGAATGCCGGGAAAGAACCCGGCCTAAGCGGACTTTCGTTCCTCGTAGAGGTAAATCGGTTCCTTTGACTTCAGGATAGCGTCCCGAGTGATGATGCACTTTGAAACGTTGTGGCGTGATGGAAGGTGGTACATGACATCGAGCATGATATTTTCGATGATGGACCGGAGGGCACGCGCACCGGTTCCACGCTCTGTGGCCTTTTCGACGACGGCTTTCAGCGCGCTTTCCTCAAATTGAAGCTCCACACCTTCGAGACCGAGGAGTTTTTGATACTGCTTCACGATGGCGTTGCGGGGCTCCGTAAGGATGTTGAACAAGGCGATCTCGTCCAGGGGCTCAAGGGTGGCAGTCACCGGAAGCCTGCCGATGAACTCGGGAATCAACCCATACTTCAGTAAGTCATCGGGTTCAACCTGCGAAAGATACCGTTGACGACCCTTCCCTTTCTTTCCGTGAACGTCGGCTCCAAATCCAACCGGGTTTTGACTCACCCGTCGCTCGATAATTTTTTCCAAGCCTTCGAACGCCCCTCCGCAGATAAAGAGAATATTCCTCGTGTTGATGTTGATGAGACTCTGCTCGGGGTGCTTCCGGCCTCCCTTCGGCGGAACGCCGGCAATCGTGCCTTCCAGGATTTTCAGCAAGGCCTGCTGCACGCCCTCACCTGATACATCCCGCGTGATCGAGGCGCTGTCGCTCTTCCGGCTGATCTTGTCGATCTCGTCGATATAGACGATGCCGCGTTCAGCCTTCTCGACATTGTAGTCGGCGTTTTGCAGCAAATACACGAGAATCGTTTCGACGTCGTCGCCGACATAGCCCGCTTCGGTGAGCGTCGTGGCATCGGCGATCGCGAAGGGAACGTCCAGAATTCGGGCCAGCGTCTGCGCCAGAAGGGTCTTGCCGGTACCCGTCGGGCCGATGAGCATAATGTTGCTTTTCTCAATCTCGACGTCGTCGAGGTTCTGCAGCTGCTCGTTTGAATCGATTCTCTTGTAGTGGTTGTAGACAGCAACGGCAAGCGTTTTCTTGGCCGCTTCCTGCCCGATCACATATTCATCCAGTGATTTCTTGATGTCGAGCGGCGTGAGGTTTCGTTTCACCGCTCCCTTGCGCGCATTGATCGCGGCAATGTTGTTCCGGATGATATCGACCGAGCTCGAAACACACAGGTCGCAGATGTACACATCCGGCCCGGCGATAATGCTGTTTACTTCCTCCGGAGACCTTCCGCAGAAGGAACAGGTAATCTTATCTTTTGTCGTCTTTTGACTCATGAATCCTGTTAGTCTTTCTTTTCCTTCTTTCCGTCCAGCGGCCGTTTCACCATGATGTTGTCAATAAGGCCATAGTCTTTTGCCTCCTGGGAGGAAAGATAATAGTCCCTGTCCGTGTCTTTGATAAGCTGGTCGAGGGGTTTTCCCGTATGATTCGAAAGAATTTCGTTGATATTCTTTTTCATTTTCAGGATTTCTTCGGCCTGAATGCTTATATCCGACGCGGTTCCCTGCACTCCACCCCACGGTTGATGAATCATGATTCGTGAGTTTGGGAGTGCGGCTCTTTTTCCCTTCGCACCGCCCGCAAGCAGCACACCCGCCATGCTCGCAGCCATCCCCATACAGATGGTTGACACATCCGGTCGAATGTACTGCATGGTATCATAAATCGCAAGACCGGAGGAGACGCTTCCCCCGGGGCTGTTAATGTAAAGATGGATGTCTTTGTCGGGGTCCTCCGACTCCAAAAACAGGAGCTGGGCGATCGTCAGGCTGGCCACGGTGTCGTCAATCGGCGTGCCGATGAAAACGATTCTTTCCTTGAGGAGCCGTGAGAAAATATCGTATGCACGCTCCCCCCGCCCCGTCTGCTCAACCACAATCGGCACAAGTTGGTTATACACCTGAGGCTTCATTGCTGAAAATCCTTTCACGTTGAGATGGCTGGTTCTTTCTCTTCCACTTCTTTGATTTTTGCCGATTCGATTAAAAGCTTGATGAGTTTCTCGCCTACGATTCTGTCTTTCACTTGTTCCGAGGACTTGTAGTAATTGACCAATCGATCTTTGTCAATACCGATTCTCGCTGATTCCTGCTCCGCAAGCTTGAGCAGATCCCCGTCGTCCGTAGAAATCTTCTCCGCCTTAATCAGCTCTTCCCGCAGAAGAGCCCATTTTGCCTGGTAGATGGCGTAGGC
>CAYIBG010000114.1:4889-6676 GCA_964361365.1 uncultured Ignavibacteriaceae bacterium
TTGTCACTTTTCCCTTGGTGATCTTTGAGACAAACTCGTCATCGAGTGCGGGGAGCTTTACTTTCTCAATTTTTTTTGCGGTGAGCTTCGCGTTGACCTTATGGGCATGGTTGCCATGCTGGTGTTCGAACTTGACGAAATACTCGCCCCCGACTTCGGCTGCCTTCAGCGCATCTTTGAACGGCTGTTCCAGTTGACTGTCGGCAAGATAAAACCGCGTGTTCTCAGTCTTTTTCCCAATCATGGGAACGCCTGCATCATCGAGTTCTTGTATATCCACGGTAACAATGTGTTCTGTGTCGGCAACATGTTGAACCGCATCGAGTTCGGCATCAGCACGTCGCAGTCGTAAGAGCTCGATCCCGACTTCCTCATCCGTAACATGGTGGACGACTTTTTCTACAGGAATCCCTTTGTAGCTTTTCAAATCAATCTGAGGCCGAACATCGTATTTGATCTTGAACCGAAACCCGTCACCTTTCTTGTAGTCCATGTCCACGAGCATCGGATCCCCAACGGGCTTGAGTTCCTTGTCCCTGGCTACGGTTCTGTAGAGTTCGTTTGCGACGGTTTCAAGAGAATCCTGTTCGATCATTTCGCCGTAGAGCTTCTTGATCATATCCAGCGGCGCTTTTCCCTTCCGGAATCCCTTCAGCTCAATCTTGGACTGATACCCCCGGTAAGCTTTTTCGAAGTGCGGTTGAAGTTCCTGTGCCGTGGCCTGGATCTCCACCTCGCGCGACACTTCTGTTATTGTGTTTACCTTCACTTCCACGTATGACGTTCCTTTGTTTTCAATATTGTAGACCCGCCACTCCGAATTCCGTCGTGGGCACGGAGGGACTCGAACCCCCATGGGTTTCCCCACTAGCTCCTAAGGCTAGCGCGTCTGCCAGTTTCGCCACGTGCCCGATGAGGTACAGGCATCAGTTTTCGCCCAACCGCCTTACAGAAAGCAGTTTTTCAGATGGCAAATATACCAACGGATTGACCGAAATGCAAAGAAGTGCGGTAAATCGGGGTGAGAGCTGCCTACTTGCCGCCCCGCTGCAGCTCCATAAGCTTCTGAAGGTAATCGACCGCATCCTGACGCTGCGAATCGATGTCGAGCGCCTTGTTGAAGAAGTCTCGCGCTTTCGGATAATTCTTCATTTCCTGAAACGCCAGGCCAAGTTGAATGTTCGTCAGATAATTTCGAGGACTGATTGCCAGAGCGTGTTCAAAGGATTGAATCGCACGCGCATAATCCGCGTCCCCTTTGAGGGCTTCGCCGAGTTTGTAATTCATTTCCCAATAGTCATTGCCCCGTTGAATCGCAAGGGTAAGAACTTCGACGCATGGTTTGTAACTCCCCTGACGACGGTAAAGGATGTAACATTCCCGGTAAGCGCTGAAATAAAGTGAATCTAACTGATAGGCGCGTTGGAAGGCATTGATGGCCCGGAACGGGTCATTCACTCGTGCATGATACTTACCCAGAGCAAACAGCGGATATCCGAAATTAGGAGCGATGATTCTCGCCTGTTCGAATTTGTCTTTTGCCCCCTGGTCGTCTTTCTTTCCGGCCGCTTCCTCAGCTTCCGCCACGAGCTTAAAGACTTCTGCCGGAGCGCGGCCTTGCCGGACTTCAATGAGGATCCTCATGTAGTCGAATCTTGATGAAATCTCCTGTTCATAACATGTGCGGAAGATTTTGAAGATTTCGTCCTTGGCGGGGCCATAGTTCCCATAAAAGTAGTCGTTGACCGCCTTGATAATTGAATAAAACGGCAGCGCGAAGCTCGATG
>CAYIBG010000115.1:0-6632 GCA_964361365.1 uncultured Ignavibacteriaceae bacterium
GCAAACCCGACCATATCGTCGCTCGTTGCCAGGGCCGAGGGAAGAGCAACGGCGGCAAGATAGTTGTTTTGCTTTTGTTCGAGAATTTTCTCGGAAAAAGCGACTCCGGGAGTGAGGACTTCAATCACATCGCGCTTCACAATCCCTTTTGCAAATTTTGGGTCTTCAAGTTGTTCACATACGGCGACGCGGTATCCGGCCTTGAGCAACTTCGGCAAGTATGTATCGAGAGCGTGATGAGGAAAACCAGCCAGGGGCGTATCTCCAGCCGTTCCGTTTCCACGTTTCGTCAGCACAATTCCCAGCACTTTCGATGTAATCTTTGCGTCCTCTTCAAAGGTTTCAAAGAAATCCCCCATTCTGAATAACAGGATGGTGTCAGGATATTTTGCCTTGACCTGCTGGTATTGTTTCATCAGTGGAGTCGACATTTAAGCCTCGGCTTCCGCTTCAACGCTGACATCGCCCGTTACTGGATCGAGCCCAATGTGAAGGACATTCGGACAGCAACACACGGAGCAATCCTCGGTAAACCTCTGATGATTGCCGGCCGTGACATCCACGAGAATTTCGTTTTCCTGAAGGCAGAAGGAACAAATATAGGTGGCTGAGATTTCGGTCATGCTTCAAAAAGATAAGAAAACTTGGAGCGTGAGACAAACCGGGAGGGAGAGTCGGAATCGAAGCTAGATTAAAGACAGAAAGCCCCGCGACTGATTCCCGCGACAGTTGAGGTGGGACGCTTCGAAGTTTTGGTCAGCGGATCCGGCAGGTGAACGATTACTTCGGGTAAGATCCGGTCATTTTCGCAGCCCATCCGTGCATCCTGTGAAACAATCCGGTATCAGGAAGAACCATGAAAGGGCAATAACCTGCTACAAGACCGATGCCATGCACTTCACAGAAGGGTTGCGCGTGCGGACTGATGTCTTTTGGTCCTGACACGCCATAGATCCAAACAACGCTGATTCCTGCTTCAGAACAGTCCAGCAGGACTCGGTCGGTAACGTCTTTTGGTGTCATCAAAAACGCTGATGTGACCGGCGGCTTGATATCCTGCACCTTTCTGAAACACTGATTCCCATCGATGTGGGAAGCGAGTGGATTCACCGGAACGACGTCGTACCCCCGGTGAACAAATTCTTGAAAAAGCCCCCTGCTGAAATCAGCGGCAGTGCGCGAGACTCCCACCATGGCAAAGCGTTCTTGCTGCAGAAATTCACGAATCAGACTTTGAGTATTCACGGTCTTATCGGTTTGGGGTGGTTGCCCGGAACCGCGCTTTCTGGGCGCAGAGTCTGGACGAGCAAAGCCAACAGGTCCTTTGCCAGAAGGGATGTTAAATCTTGCGCCGAGGATTGAACCCGGGGTGAGAGGCCTGTCCCATGGTCAGTGTTTTGCACGCGGATCCCATAGAACTTCAAGACACCCGGGAGGCAATTCATCACCCGTGCGAGTTCAATCGCCTCAACGAGCCCGAACTGGTGTGCAGATGCTGGAAATAGTTCTCGAGCGATATTCCGTTCCCGAAGGTCGATGGTGACGATCGAACCCGGAGTGGCGTGAAAAGAAAAGCCGTCAATGAGCACGACGACGTCAAACTCGTTCCATGTTTCCATGAAGACCGTTCCATCGCCCGAAGATTCCCGTATCGTGACACAAGGAAGGTTCAGCTGTTTCAGCCTGCGCGCAACAACAAGTCCCACGGCATCATCGCCCCGAGCGTCGTTCCCGATGCCGATGACCAGTATACGCTTGGAGCACATCATGTTTACACCGCACCCCCCTGCCACGTTTTCATGGGTTAAGGTTCGATCTCCAGCTTTACGAAGTGCGTCGCACAGGAAATGCATGGATCATAGTTGCGGACGGCCTGTTCGCATTGCCACGTCAGGTCTTTGCGTGAGAGACCGGTGCGCGGCGGAACAAATTCCCGCAGGTCCTGCTCGATGCTCTTTTGATTCTGGGACGTGGGGGGAACAATCTTCGCATCCAGAATGATTCCGCTCTGGTTGACCCGGTAGCGATGAATCAGGATACCTCGAGGAGCCTCGGTACAGCCATAGCCCGTCCCGGCCCTCGGAACGACTTCAACAGATGGTCGGTCTGGCTCTTTGTAGTCTGCGATGATCCGCAATGCCTCTTCGCATGCATACACGAGTTCCACAGCTCTCGCAATAATGCTCTTGAAGGGGTTGTTGCAAGGTAATTTCAATTGAGCTTCCTCCGCCGCTTTCATTGCCCGGGCACTCAGACGATCAAAGTTCAAGTTCAGCCTGGCCAGCGGCCCCACCACATACGGCCCATGCTCCTTCCGGATTGAGTGCAGGGCGTTCGAATGCTCAACGTGCTCTTCCAGGAAATGAGCGTCATAGTCCTTGACCGGTATATCCAGACCTTTGTTCGAGACGATTCGCCCCTCGTTCAGCGGATACTCAGACGGATGGCGAAGAGCAACGAATTCATAATCTCTTTCGAAATCAGGAAACGACAGAGTGGAAACAAAGCGGACTGTTTCCACCGAAACGTCGACCGCCCACTGCAACGCTTCAACGATGGAGAGAAGCTCTGCTCTTGTCGGCGACTTGTAGAAACCGCCTACTTTCACATTGATGGGATGGATTTCCCGTCCGCCGACGAGAGTCATCAAGTCGTTCCCGATTTTCTTCAGCCTTAATCCATTCTTTACCAATTCGGGATGATCTTTAGCCATTGCCAATGCATCTTCATAAGCAAGGAAATCCGGCGTATGTAAGAGATAAATGTGCAGGGCATGGCTTTCGATCCATTCGCCGCAGTAGAGCAAGCGACGGAGCGATCTCAACGGGCCGTCAATTTTCACACCGAAGGCATCTTCCATGGCATGGCAGGCACTCATCTGATATGCGACGGGACAAATGCCGCAGATTCGGGCGGTGATGTCGGGAGCTTCGCTGAAATGCCGCCCTCTCAGGAGCGCTTCGAAGAAACGCGGCGGCTCGAAAATATTGAACTTCACGTCTGTAACCGACGAGTTTTTGATCTTGACGAGCAGTCCGCCCTCTCCTTCGACGCGGGCAAGATAGTCGACTTTGATGGTCTTATGACTCATGGGCTTCACTTTCGCGACGGAACGCCTCCGCAGATGCGTTGAAACTCCGGAACAATCTTAAAAGCTCTTGGTTCGAGGTCCCCAACCGCGTCCATTCTCGGCTCAAGGACTTCGTGTTCGGTGTTTCTTTTGGACCGAAGCATCCAAAACAACCCCGGTGAAAACTTGGACAGAGAGCGTTGCATCCGGCCTGCGTGACCGGTCCAAGGCATGGAGGCCCGGCGGTGACCAATCTGCAAACGGTGCCTCGCAACTTGCACTCGACACAGACGCTGTAGTTTGGAATGTTCGGTTTACGCCCGTTGAGAAATGCGACGATGACCTCCACAAGTTGCTGCTTGCTCACCGGACATCCACGCAGTTCAAAGTCAACGGACACGTGATCGCTGATCGGCGTGGATTTGTTGAGCGTTTCGATATACTGAGGAGATGCATAGACAATCGAGATAAATTCCTTGATGTCTTTGAAATTGCGCAGGCCTTGAATTCCTCCAGCCGTTGCACACGCCCCGATCGTTATAAGAGTTTTAGATGAACGCCGCACGTGGTGGATTCGTTCTGCATCGTGAGGAGTGGTGATCGAGCCTTCCACCAGAGAAATGTCGTACGGCCCTTTGGAAACAGCACGAGAGGCTTCAGGAAAGTTCGCAATCTCGACCCGGTCTGCAATCGCGAGAAGTACGTCCTCACAATCGAGAAGAGTCAACTGGCATCCGTCACAGGAAGAGAATTTCCAGACTGCGAGCTTCGGCTTTCGGACTTTTGCCATTCTCAGATCTCCCACTTCGTCAGCAAATCTTTGATGCGAGGATACGCGAAGACAGGGCCATCCCTGCAAACAAACATCTCGCGGTACTGACAATG
Source organism: uncultured Ignavibacteriaceae bacterium (assembly GCA_964361365.1). Classification (GTDB taxonomy): domain Bacteria; phylum Bacteroidota; class Ignavibacteria; order UBA10030; family UBA10030; genus JANOGR01. The sequence continues at coordinate 3,956 of CAYIBG010000115.1, forward strand.
ACCGCAAAGCCCGATGCCGCACTTCATGTTTCGTTCCATCGAGAGATAGACATTTTCTTCAGGAATTCCCCGCTTGAGAAGCTCCAGGATGGTGAACCGCATCATGATCTCCGGTCCGACCACCATCGCGAAGGTGCGTCCTGGGTCAAACGGCGCTTTCGGGATGAGGTTTATCACCACGCCGACGTTCCCTTTCCATGATCGTTCCGCCCTGTCAACCGTAACAAACACGTCAACGTCCAGCCGGGCACGCCACCGCTCAAGCTCGGCGCGAAAGAGGATGTCGGCGGGCGTCCGCGCTCCGTATAACAACACGACTTTCCCGTATTTTTCCCGGTGTGAGAGAATCCTGTAGAGGGCCGGCCTCAAAGGTGGCAATCCAATCCCCCCCGCCACAAAAACGACATCGTGACCCTCCGCACGGTCCACCGGCCATGGCGTTCCGAACGGCCCCCGGACACCGAGCGTGTCGCCTTTTCGAAGCTTGCGCATCGCTTTGCTCACCGCGCCGACAGCCCGCGTTGTGTGGACAATCGCGTGCGGTTTTGAGGGATCCCCGCTGATCGAAATCGGGATCTCGCCAACGCCATAGATATACAGCATGTTGAACTGGCCGGGAGCAAAGGAAAAGCCGCCGTTCGACCGAAATTCCCCGAGCTCGAGCGTAAACGTGTCAGTCGTTTCCTGGCGCACGCGCTGGACCCGATACGGTACCGGAACCATGGGGCCATGCTCGATCGACGTGTTCATGGCTGGTTAATGGTTTTCGGCATAGATATCGAGCAATTGAAATCTCATCGCCTGGAGCCGCTGCTCGAGAATCTCTGAAAACCGCTTGAGGAGTTCGTAGCCAAGTTTCGGGTCGGCCTCACATTTCTTGCGCAGGCACGTACCGTCCAGAGCGATGGCGCGAACCTGATCAACCGCCCTGGCATCGAATCGCCAGCGATAAGGCGGGAAGAGCCATGACCAGCCAAGAATTTCGCCCGCGGTGAGTGTCTGAATCGTTACTGATCCACGACCCGGGACGCGGAGCTCGAGCGCTACGGTTCCGCTCCGCAGAATGAAGAATTTCGATGCCTCATCTCCTTCGCGGCACACATAGTGCCCTTCATCAATCCGGACGTTCGAAGCACAACCCACGATCAAATCAAGATGTTCTTTCTGCATGTCTTGCAGGAAGGGATGTTGAGCCAGAATCGGTTCTAACGTAACCATGGATATCCTCCGCTACGAAGATGGGTGTAAATGCGTTTGTTTTTCGCGGAACGCCTGAACTTCTTCAGTCAAATCGATGCCAACGGGACACCAGGTAATGCACCGTCCGCATCCCACGCAACCGGAAGAACCAAATTGGTCTACCCAGCTGCCGAGTTTGTGCGTCAGCCATTGCCGGTAGCGAGACTTCGTTGTCGCCCTGATGCTCCCGCCATGGATGTAAGAGAAACCGGCCGTGAAGCACGAGTCCCAGGTTCTCCGCCGCTCCGCTGTCGTTCCAGCGAGGTCGGTGACATCTTCGACACTCGAGCAGAAACAGGTTGGACAAACCATGGTGCAGTTCGCGCAGCTCAGGCAACGGTGGCCGATGGTCTCCCAATGAGGGCTTTCTGAGTTCGCATAGAGAAGATCTTTTAATCCCTTGGTTTCCATCGACCGCTGAGAAGAATGTGCGGCGGAATCGCTCGCGTTGCGTGATCTCAAAATTTCTTCTTCGGTTGCAGGTTTCGAAGGGAGGCCTGCCAGGATTTCCTTCCCGGGGGCAGAGGCAGAGTCTGCGAGGAAAAAATGATCTCCGTTGGCCAAAATTTCTGTGAGAACGATGTCGAACCCCGATGTTGCAGTCGGTCCCGTACCAAATGAAGTGCAGAAGCAGGTCTTTCCAACTTGTGAACAATTGACCGCTACAATCAGGACGTTCTCGCGGCGAAGTTTGTAGTCTGGGTCGTGATAAGCGCCACCAAGGAACACTTTATCCTGAATGGCTATCGCATTCAACTCACACGGCCGCACGCCGACAAAGGCGAGTTTCTGAAGCGCATCTGATCCCTCCCCTGCAACGACCTCGAATGAACCGTTGTTGCGTCGTGCGCCAAAGAGTTTCAGGGAATGTGGAAACAAAAACTGTTTCCAGGACTGAGGCCCGACATTGTATCCGAAGAAAGCTCCGTCGCTTCTTCGTTTCAGTCGGTAGTGGGCTTTTTCCTGATCATCCGTCCAGCCGACCGGAAGGTCCGCGACCGTTTGGATTTCGTCATACACAATCGCATTCTCACGAACCCTCGGGCCGATGGTTTTGAATCCACGCTGGCGGACTGCCTGCAGGAATAGTTCGATCGACTCCGGTTCCAACCTGACCATTTTGACTTCTCGGTGTGGAATATCCGAATAAGATAGCAACCCTCGTTCCATCGCCCAAACATCCATGGACCGGATGAAAAGGCTTCATTTTCAAAGAAAAACGAAGGATGGTTGCGTACGACTCCTACTTATGATTGCAGTTATGGGAAAAGATGCGTCATGGCTTCCTAATCTTGATAATCCGCCCTTTCTTCCGATCGTCCTCCCCTCAAATTGAAATTCGGCCAAACTTTGGGTAGCTTGGCCGCGCTTATGGGACTCTACCCTCAACCGAATCACTGGCAGTGTGGCCCGTTTGCGCTCAAGCACGCGCTGGTCA
>CAYIBG010000116.1:0-3378 GCA_964361365.1 uncultured Ignavibacteriaceae bacterium
TTCGAGCGGAGAATTTACCGAGTGGTGTGTATCTTGTGAAGCTGGAGGCTCATCCTGTGATGGGAACCGACCGAAAGGATTTCATCAGCACGAAGAAAATGATCCTGGTGAAATAAAGTTGGATATATAGTTCAAATGAACAGCCATCCTCAGGATGGCTTTTTCTTTTTCTACGATCTTTTCTTTATATTGCTCTATGCACGCGTCAAAATCAGAATTGACGTTGATACGGTCGTTGTCGCAAAAGAAGTTTCGTGAAACCGAAGACAAGTTCATTGTCGAAGGGTGGCGGTCTGTCCATGATGCTTTGCACTCGTCTTACAAGATCGAACTCGCCGTCGTTCTGCAGAACCATGTTGAAGAGAACGCTCATGAGGAGGTATTGGACAGGTTGCGAGAACTGAGGATACCGGTAAAGGAAATCACGGAAAAAGAGCTGAATCAGATCAGTGAAACTGTGCACTCGCAGGGGATTGTAGCCGTAGCGAGAAAGAAAAAACTCACAATCGGCGATATACTCGGCGGAAAGAAACGTCTTATCGTCATGGGGGATAGCATAGCAGACCCTGGAAATCTAGGGTCGATCGTCCGATGTTGTGATTGGTTCGGTGTTGATGCACTTCTTCTTAGCCAGGGATGCGTAGAGTTGCACAACGAGAAAGTCGTTCGTTCATCTACAGGGTCACTTTTCCACGTGCAGGTGGTCGAAGACGTAGACTGTTCCGATGTTCTACACCAACTCAAGAAACAGAGTTTTGCGATCATAGCAACCGCAGGAGATGCCCCATCTGAATATACAAAGATCGACCCAGCAAGGAAGATTTGCCTTATCTTTGGGAGCGAGGCCCATGGTGTCAGTAAGGAAGTGCACAAAACAGCCGACCTGATTGTGAAAATCCCGAAGTTTGGCCAAGCTGAGTCATTGAATGTCGGGGTTACTTGCGGCATTATCCTGGCTCACTTGAGAATGCGAAGCGTTATAAGGCATTAGCAAATGTTGACCTCTGTCCCCGGGTTTAAAGTCGGTCACTACACTGACGCCGAGGCGTTGACAGGCTGCACAGTTGTTCTTTGTCCGCCCAAAACGAGAGCGAGTTGTGAAGTGCGGGGAGCCTCTCCGGGAAGCCGGGAACTGGCTTTACTTGCCCCCGACAAGACCATGCAAGAGGTACATGCCATTCTCCTTGCCGGTGGAAGCGCATTCGGTCTTGCGGCTGCAGATGGAGTGATGCGGTATCTCGCGGATCACAATATCGGATATGAGACTCCCTGGATAAAAGTGCCAATCGTGCCGGCGGCGGTTGTGTTCGACCTCAATGTGGGTAAAAACTCGGTTCGACCGGATGCGGAATCAGGTTACGAAGCGTGTAAAAACGCCACAAGCGGGATCTTGCCTGAGGGAAATGTTGGTGCAGGCACAGGAACCACGGTCGGGAAATGGAAAGGAATGGAATTCTGGATGAAGGGGGGATTTGGGTCGGCCTCACAAGCCGTCGATGACCTTGTCGTTGGTGTGGCAGCGATCGTTAACTCGGTGGGCGATATTATTGGAGAAAACGGGAGAGTTTTGGCAGGATCGAGGTCGATCGACAATAAATTCTACGGCGATGTAGATCCACATCGGGTCTTTGCGCGGGGAAAAGTTTTGGAACGTACGAACACAACACTCGTTGTTGCCGCAACAAATGCCGACCTCTCCAAAGTAGATCTTCACAGAATCTGCCAACGTATGCATGATGGGATGGCCAGGGCAGTCCAGCCTGTTCACACTTCTTATGACGGCGACGTGACCTTTGCCCTTTCCTGGGGCTCTGTGCGTGCGGATGTTGACATGGTCGCTGAAGTTGCGGCCCGGTTGACAGCGGATTCCATTCGAAGAGCCGTGAAAGCCGCAAAAAGTGTGCAGGGTATCCCGGGACTCGCCGGTCTCTGACATCATCCTTTTTTGAATTCACTCGTTTTTCAGGTATATTTTTAGCGTATGGAATGGATCCAAGACATCCTTCAACAGATTTCAGCGGAAAACCTTGTTCAGGCTGGGTATGCGATCATGGCTCTCGTGGTTTTTGCGGAAACGGGATTGCTGGCAGGTTTTTTCCTCCCCGGTGATTCGCTTCTGGTTACTGCCGGCGTTTTCGCGGCGCGGGGAGATTTCGACATTGTTTTTCTCAATGTGCTCCTGAGTATGAGCGCAATCGTGGGCGACGCCGTGGGATTTCAAATCGGCAAGCGCGCAGGAAAGGCTTTGTTCGACAAGCCTGATTCTCGCTTTTTCAAACAGCAATACCTCGTGAAGACGCAAGGGTTTTATGATAAGCACGGTGGGAAAACGATCGTGCTCGCACGGTTCATCCCGATTATCAGAACTTTTGCACCGACCATTGCTGGAATTGCCGGAATGGGCTACGTGAAGTTTGCAAGTTTCAACGTTTTTGGCGGAATCTTATGGGTTCTCAGTATGACGATGCTGGGATACCTGCTCGGTAATGCAATTCCGAACATTGATAAAAATATCGACAAGGTGATCATTCTTGTGGTGTTCATTTCGATTACTCCGATTCTCTGGCATGTTGTCAAGCCGAGATTGTTCCCAGCCAAGAGCGCTCCCATCGATTAGACCATGAAAACTTCTCATTCGGCTCATCGGGTTTCGCTCCCCCGCGCTTTGTCCAAACTGGGCCTGACTTCTCGATCGAGAGCGCTTCTGGACATCGCGGATGGAAAGGTTGCCGTCAACGGAAAGATCGAGCAGAACCCGCATCGATGGGTCAACATGAAAGAGGATAAGATCCTTGTCAGCGGCAGAGAATCCAAGCCCCGGGGGAAGCGTTACCTCGTTTTCCACAAGCCCGTGAATATTGTCACAACTACATCGGACGAAAAAGGAAGAGCAACCATCTACGATGTGCTGGGTTCTAAAGGAACCGGCCTCATTCCAGTCGGCAGACTCGACAAAAACAGCAGCGGATTGCTTTTGCTGACGAATGACAATCAGGCAGCCGATTTCCTGACAAACCCCGAACATGAGATTCACAAAACCTACGATGCCACTATTGAGAAACCAATAACACCTTCTGATTTGCAGAAGCTTCGCGGGGGAGTGGAAATCATATTAAACGGAAATGTGTATCGAACAAAGCCCGCTGAAGTGACAATGTTGAGTAAAACGAAAATCAGGATTTCCATCGCCGAAGGAAAGAATCGACAGGTGAGAAAAATGCTGGAAGAGCTGGGGTTTTCAGTACTTCATCTTGTTCGAATTTCTGTAGGCCCTTTTAAGCTCGGAACGATGAAGTCGGGACAGGTACGTGAATTGTCAGCTGATGAAGTCGAGCTTTTGAACGAGATGATGAAAAGGAAACGCGTGACCCGGGGATC
>CAYIBG010000116.1:3478-6607 GCA_964361365.1 uncultured Ignavibacteriaceae bacterium
GCCGAATTTCCAAAGACATCCAGGGTCGCTCTTTCGAGAGAGCATGAAACCTATCGCTGGATCGGATTCCAGCCCGCTCATGCGAAGCTGGTCTGGCCGGGTCAGAAAAAAGGGCTTCGCATAGTGCGCGACTATGTTGTCGGCAGGAAGGAAGCGGGGAAACTTACCGAGGTGAGAATTCTGAAAACAAGAAAGGACAAGCCTTGAGTTTGCTCGTTGTCGGATCAGTTGCACTCGATTCAGTCGAGACACCATTTGGTAAGGCGAAAGAGGCTCTCGGAGGTTCAGCCGTCTACATTGCGATTGCGGCAAGTTACTTCACTGCTCCGATTCGGCTTGTCGGAGTAGTGGGTGGCGATTTTCCAAAAAAGCATATTGAATTTCTCGAGGAACGTAATATCGACCTTGAAGGATTGCAGGTGGTCCAGGAAGGAAAGACGTTTCGATGGGGAGGCCGATACCACTACGATCTCAATACGAGGGATACATTGTTCACCGAGTTGAATGTTTTTGAGAAGTTCAACCCGATCATTCCCGTGAGTTATACCAAATCGGCATATGTGTGCCTCGGCAATATTGACCCTGTTTTGCAGCGACAGGTTGTTGAGCAGATCCAGAAACCTCGACTGGTCGTTGGTGATACGATGAATTATTGGATTGAAACGAAGCCGAAAGAACTCACCGATATCCTGAAAGCGATGGACGTTCTCGTTGTCAACGAGTCCGAAGCGCGTTTACTGACCCAGGAACCGAATCTCGTCAAAGCGGCCAAACGCATCATCAAGCTCGGTCCTCGCGTCGTGATCATCAAGAAGGGTGAGCACGGGGCTTTGCTCGTGACGGACGAAACGATCTTTTCGGCTCCCGCCTATCCGCTCGAAAACATTTATGATCCGACGGGTGCCGGGGATGTGTTCGCAGGCGGTTTTGCAGGATGGCTTGCGAAAACGGACGACATTTCAGCTGACAATTTGAAACGTGCGGTCATCTATGGAAGCACGCTCGCTTCGTTTTGTGTTGAGAAGTTCAGTGCCGAAGGTATTAAGGATCTGAGTCATCTGAGAATTCAGGATCGATATCGGTCCTTCATGGAATTGTCCCGCTTTGATGAACGGTAATCATGGTCAAGCCAGTCGAATGGAGAAACGGCAAACTTCGCTTTATTGACCAGACGAAGTTGCCTGTCGAAGAGGCGTATGTCGAGACTGATGACCCGTTGTTGGTGGCCTCAGCGATCAAAAGCCTTGCGATTCGAGGCGCACCGCTCATCGGTATAGCGGCCGCCTACGGTGTGGCGCTCGCAGCGCAGCGCCTGTCGGGTCAAAACGGAAAAACCGACCTCACCGTCCTTCTCAAAGCTTTCACGTCACTTGCCGCCACCCGGCCGACGGCAATCAACCTGTTTTGGGCTCTCAGTCGTCAGCGTCGGGTCATGGAGGCGTTGAAGGGTGAGCCAGTCGAGCAACTGCAGTCTGCGTTGCTTGCTGAAGCACAGCGAATACATCAAGAAGATGAGGCTATGTGCACGAGGATTGGAGAACTTGGCGAGCCGCTTCTTCCCAATGCGGCTTCTGTGTTGACGCATTGCAACACGGGGTTTCTTGCCACAGGCGGATCCGGCACGGCGCAGAGCATCATCCTGAGGGCCTGGAAGCAATCACGACTCAAACATGTTTATGTGGATGAAACCCGCCCGCTTCTCCAGGGTGCCCGGCTCACCGCATGGGAGCTTCAGAAACTCGGAATTCCATGCACGCTGATCACGGACAACACAGCGGCGTTTTTGATGCAGCGCGGCATGATCAATGTTGCCGTTGTCGGTGCCGACAGAATTGCGCAGAATGGCGACACCGCCAATAAGGTTGGAACGTACAACATTGCAGTGCTGGCTCACCACCACTCAATCCCCTTTTATGTTGCGGCTCCGACTTCCTCGGTCGATTTTGAGACGCCTAACGGCAAGATGATTCCCATCGAACAAAGAGCCGAAGAAGAAGTAGTTCGATTCGGCGGAAAACGAGTTGCCCCGGAAAACGTGAAGGTGTATTCCCCCGCTTTTGATATTACGCCTGGTTCGCTCATCACAGCAATCATAACCGAGAAAGGGGTTGCCATGCCGCCGTTCGTGGATACTTTGAAGGGCGAGACGCCTCACATGAAGCCTGAATTGAGTAATTGATTAAGAGATGATTTGCAAAACAGAGGCGATTGTCCTGAAATCCATGAAGTTTCGCGATTCCAGCAAAATCGTCACTTTCTATACGCGTCAATATGGTAAGTTGAAGGCAGTGGCGAAAGGCGCCCGTGACACTAAAAGCAAATTTGGCGCTTCGCTTGAGCCAATGACCCGGGTGGAACTCGTGATATACAGGAAGGATAACAGGGACCTTCAACTGGTGACGCAGTCGGAAATCCTTTCTTTATACAAAAGGGTTCATTCCGACCTCGACAGGATGGCAGTCGCGATGACGTCTCTCGAACTTGTTGACAAGGTCATGCATGACGAGGAGGAAAATGCGCGGTTGTACTCAGTGATAGTCGAGTGTTTAGAGGTGCTGGAAATGACGGAAGGAAAAACGGAGTCGATTCTGTTGGCTTTCGAGCTGCGGCTCCTGGCGCTTTTCGGGTTCAGGCCTGCATTCGACCGGTGTGCCCTTTGCTCGAAACATCTCGCCGAAATTAACCCGGAGGCGCTTGCTCAACTTCAGACAGAAACCGGGTCAGTTCTTTGTCCATCTTGTTGTGAACAAGAAAGAGCGGCCTCACGCTTTGTGAATGTGAAACGACGAACAGAGGAAAGCCACAAAGCCAGGGTTGAGACGTTTGTCGTGCTGCAAAAGTTCCTTGACCTTCCACTGGGAGAAATTCCCGCGATCGGTTATTCTCTTTCCGTGGGGAACGAAATGAGTGAAACTTTACGTTTGTACATCCGTCAACATTTTGAAGGTTTGAAACCATTGAAAAGCATCAGAGTCTTCGAAAGCATAATTAGTCACGAGTCATCATAAGGAGGTTGTGTATGTCAGTACGTTCAGTTGTCACGGCGGTGTTGCTCATCGGGCTTGGAATTGTGTTCGGTGTTATTCTCGTCTCCAGCCTCAAAGGTGTGAGCCCTTCATTTGCGGGCGA
>CAYIBG010000117.1:0-2465 GCA_964361365.1 uncultured Ignavibacteriaceae bacterium
CGACATCGCATGCCGAAAAATACATGCCGACGTCCACGTTTGGGACATATTCGGAATAGACTAAGACGTTCTGCTCAAGGCCCAAATCGGATATCTGTTTTCTGTACACGCGTTCGTCGCCATAGAATTCACCGACAACGAGCAGCCTGAGTTTGATTTTTTCCAACATACGAGGCATTGCATCCAGAAGTGTGTGAAGTCCTTTATATTTTCTGACGAACCCAAAAAAGAGAATCACGCGCTCCTCCCTGATGCGGAGCTTTTTGCGGGCTTCCGATTTTCTGAGACTCCGGCCGAAGATCTCATAGACCGGGTGCGGCACAAAACGATACTGCGCGGACGGATGAAAAGCGAGGAGCTCGCGTTCGACGGCCTTTGACTGAACGATGAAAAAATCGACAGCCCGGAAAGCAAATCGGGTCAGCATTGTGTCTCCGGGCCTTTTTTCGTGCGGGATGACATTGTCGCAGATGAAAAGGATTTTCGCGCCGGTCCGTTTCTTGACTTGTCGCGCAATGACCCCGTAACACGGCGCAAAAAACGGCATCCAGTATTTAAAGACAAGAAGGTCGGGGTTCTTGCGAGCGATGGCTTTCGCTGCCGAGAACCATGTCAGAGGATTGATCGAATCGATGAGCAGCTCGGACGCGACGGCGCTACTTTCTCCGCCCTGTTCCTCCTGACTCTTCCCGGGAAACAGCATTCGTGGATACTGGCGCGAGAACGTCACGATCTTCACCTCGTGCTTTTTTGACAAGTGTTTGTGCAAAAGGGCGATATAGTGGGCGATACCGCCACGCAAGGGATAAGCCGTTCCAACAATGACGATTTTCATTGCAATGAATCGAGTCGAACCTTGTACAAAACTGCCGGGGGATACGCTGTGAACGTAATCGGATGCAATTCTTTCGGCGCATTTTTTGGATCCAACAAATTCTGGAACTGAGGCCTCATGGCAGCTTCCATGAGACTGAAGTACATATACGAGGCGTTCTGGCTTTTCATGGCGGCCACAAGCTCCGGATACGTATTCACATACGGAAAGCCCTGCATTTGCATGCGAAGGTAGTAGGCGATATGCGGCTTTCGCGCAAAGATGTTTTTTCCGCGTTCCGAGTTGTCCAGGTTTTTATCGCACCAGTTGGCGATGGCGATCATTTCCTGGGGGCCAGAGCGAATGTTGTTCTTGTTGAACGAGTAGGATTTCGACCCGGTCCACACGACGAGCCCCATCGCAATCAATGCGCCGGCCGGAATCCGATTCCAAAGTCTCATTCTTGCGAGCGACGGATGTGCAAGAGGTTGCAGCGCGAGAGCGACATAAAACGGGAGAAGAAACATGGCAAAACGTTCACCGTAGAACACCAACAACAGGACGCCAAAAAACGCGAGAGAAAGAATACCAAAACCAAGGAGGCGTGCCCCGGGCCTTTGCTTGAACGAGAGAACAAGTCCAACGACGGAGAAAACGGCGATATGCCAGCCCAGCAGCTTGTCGAGGTCATTCACGAGATGGTCGGCAACGTTTGCTGCCAGGGTCGAAATGAAAAGTCCGGGGTCTGTGAAAATAACCTGAGCCAACGACGTGAACTTTTGGGATTCCACGCTCCAGTACTGATCCCAGCCCATCCTTCCTTTTGCAAACATCTCGTAGGCGATGTTGAGATAATTCCTGTTGTAAAAGAAACTCCCCTTCTCGATCCAACAATAGATTCCCCATGGCGCTATCATCACAAGGAAGAGCCCTGCAAAAATCGCCGCCGTTTTCCAGCGTTCTTTCCGATCCAAATGCCAGTGGTTACCGATCACGATGGCAGCTGGTACTCCCAAAAGAACAAAAATTCCGTTGTATCGGGTGAGATAGCCCAGGGCGAACAGGAGTGTGGAGATGCAGAGAGTCTTCCAGGAGCGTTCATCGTCGAGGAAGAGAAAAAAGACGCCTCCGGTAACGAATGCGTTGAAGAGCATGTCGGTTCCGGCACTGTATGCGTACTGCACGAACGTGGTGTTCGCTCCAACGATCAAAGCTGCGATCAGAGCACTATCTGCCCGAAAGAATCGCTTGAACAACTCGAAGACAAAAAAGAGCACCGTTGCTGCAGCAAACGTTGCAAGGAGAACACCGGCATGAAAAAAATCCCTTGTCACAAGACCGACAAGAGCCAGGATGATGGGATAGAGAGGTCCATGGAAATCCTCGATGGTCAGCGTTCCTTCGAGGACATGCTTGGCCTGCGGGACGTAACTCCAGAAGAAATCCGTTTCGACGCCGTAATCCCCAACGATGTGATATTTCAGGTTGATCGCGGCAAGCACCACAAAATACATTCCCGCCAACATGTATCCGAAATACGGATGTTCAACCCGCTCGGTGAAAAACGGGAAGAGCGACGTGGAAGGGATCTGGCGCGGTTGTTTTTTTGTCATCAGTTTTTTATCCCGATGCCGAGGAGCCGGTCGCCGAG
>CAYIBG010000117.1:2565-6571 GCA_964361365.1 uncultured Ignavibacteriaceae bacterium
ATTTCGGGGAATTTCACGCTCCCTTTGATGGCAGCCGTCTCGTAGTCGGTGGTCGAGTGTGCTCCAAAATCGGCCCCATCATGCAGGAAATATTCATTCGCGTACATCAATGACAGTTCTTCCTTGTTCGGCCTGGGGTGAACGTAGACGAACGAACACGATGTACATTTTTGCGTGGCAAACCGTTTCTCCCTGAACATGTAGTAAAGAGGGAATTCAGTAAAACCATCCTCCTTGCAAAGCGGACACGTGCTCACCTGGGACCTCTGCCGGGCGTCAACGCGGTGGACATAGCTCTGTGCAGGCCTGAGCAACTCGTTCGACTGCGAGATAATTCATGCACCGGTATTCCGTGTTGGAACATGTTGCCTGGAAAAAACACTGACAAGGTTTTGACGGCTCAAGAATGACACCCTGGTTGTACAATTCGAATTCATGTTTGTTGAAAATGTTATTCAAGAGCACGATTTTTTTCCCGAGCCCGATCGTGATGTGCATGGCCATCGTGACGCCCGTGACAACGAGATCGCACTGGTCAACCAGGTCGACGAATCGGTCGAGCGAAAAATGTCCAAAATACTTCGCCTTCGATGCCCTCGCCAGTTTCTGGTTCTTCTTATGCTCCTGCTCTCCCCCCAGGAGCAGAACCTCGTAGCCTCGTTTTTTCAGGCCTTTGGCAAGAGCGATCCAGTTTTTTTCATCCCACAAGCGCGAGGTCCAGCGTCCTCCGCAACCGGTGTTCAGCCCGATCACTTTCTTTCTTTTGTCGAGCTTCCATTTCAATGAGCCGGCGAGTTTGTTTTCGAGAACATACTTTTCGCCGCCGAAAGTAAACCCGCAGATGTCAAAGATTTCCTGCGGATAGCTTTTTGTGTTTGAGCGGCTCACATCGTCGAAGATGCCGGTCAAGTACTTTGGTTGCGCTGCCTCGTCGGCCGCAGCGATGACGCCATCCTTGAGGATGAACCCGCGCTTTTCGGCGGCGGAGATTTGTGAAGCGAGAGCACACGCCTCCCGATCCTTGTCGAGATTATAGAGTGTATCAAAGTGGATGGAGCGCAGCGTAACGATGTTTGGCAGGGAGAATGCAAGGCGTTCATCGACTTGTGAAGGGAGAACCTCGGGAGTCAAAGTAAGCCAGTACACCTTGGCGTGCGGCGAGGTTTCTTTGATCTTGTGGAGAAGAGGAGTCGTTCGGATGACATCTCCGACGGCGCCGAGCTTGATGATCAAAATCTTCTTGTCGACCCGGTCGTAGTGAATGCAATCCTTGCCTTCCTCGTCGATGCAGTGGACGCCGAATTGCTTGTGAGGTTTACAGGGTATGTCTCCGCGGAAATGCCGGCAGTCGGTTTTGAGCGGAATCACGGAAGCTTCGTTACTGGAGCATCTCGCGGATGGAGTACACTTCTTCGTCCCGCTGCTGGCGCGAGATCATTTCCCCGAGCAGGCCGATGGAGACGAACTGGATACCGATAATTATGAAGAGGAACCCCACCATGAAGAGCGGCCGGTTGCTGAGCGATGTTTTCCCCAGCACCCATTCGTAGGACAAATACGCGTCGATGAAGACTCCGACAACGAACGAGATCATGCCCCAGACGCCGAACAAATGCAGCGGCCGGCGGATGTAGTGCGTCGTGAAGAGGACGGTGAGCAAATCCAGGAATCCGTTGAAAAACCTGCTGATGCCGAACTTCGTGCGGCCATATTTGCGGGGATGATGCTGTACCGGTTTTTCGGAAACGCGATAGCCGGCCCAATGGGCCAGAACCGGAATATACCTGTGGAGTTCGCCGTGGATGTGCAGGTCCTTGACGACCTCGCGGCGATACGCCTTGAGCCCGCAATTGAAGTCATGGATGGGGATGCCCGTCATTTTTGCGGTCACAAAATTGAAAAACCTGGACGGAATCGTTTTTGTCATGGGGTCGAACCGCCTCTTTTTCCACCCGGAAACAAGGTCGGAATCGTTTCCCAGGGCTTCGATGAGGGCGGGGATTTCTTCCGGGTCATCCTGAAGGTCGGCGTCCATCGTAATCACAAATTCGCCCCGGGCTTCCTTGAATCCGACGGAAAGCGCAGCCGATTTGCCAAAATTACGCCGGAACCGGATGACTTTGACTTCGGGATGCTGTTTGTGGAGCTCCTGGAGAACCCTGAAGGACCCGTCCGTGCTGCCGTCGTCGATGAACAGAACCTCATACGAGGCCTTCATGCCTTTCATGACGGCATGGATCTTTGCTTGCAGCTCCGGCAGCGATTCTTCTTCGTCACGGAGCGGAATGACGAGCGAAACCCTTGGAAACTTCGCCGAGGCCTTCGCAACCATTCTGTCGATTTTTTCCTTCAGCATGGAAATCAAAGTAAAGGAAAATCGTTCCAGAATCAACGACCTTCCGAAGAACGGGCGCATACTTCTGAAGTCTGCAGTTGAATTCTGATTGAGACTTCGGAAGTCTCTCAGGCAGACCTCGTCCGTGGTTCTGCGAGAGGCGCGGACTTTGCGTGGGCATTTCGTTGATAATCCCTGCCTCATTCGCTATATTGCAGGCGCTTTTTTCGATGCATGATTTCACCAAAAAAATCTCTCGGCCAACATTTTCTCCAGGATGAAAACGTCGTCCGAAAGATTGTCGGCAGCCTGGCCCTGCATCGGGAGGATGTCGTCGTTGAGGTCGGTCCCGGCAGGGGAGAGCTGACGAAGCACCTCGTGGAGTGTTCCGATCACGTTGTCGGAGTTGAAGTGGACCCACGGGCAGTCGCGCTCCTGCAAGACACGCTGGCGGGTCGGCTTCTTCTCGTTGAGAAGGATGTCCTGAAAGTCAGGTTCGAAGAGTTTTCGCGTCGCTATGGCCGAAAGTTGCGCGTGGTCGGGAATATCCCGTACTACATCACGAGCGAAATCCTGTTTCACCTGTTCGAGCAGCGTGATGAGGTGCTCGATGCAACGCTGATGATGCAGCTGGAAGTGGCCCGTCGTCTCACAGCAAAGCCCCGGTCCAAAGAGTACGGAATCCTGAGCGTGTTCACGCAGTTCTATGCAAAACCCGAGTTGCTGTTCCGAGTCTCGAGAAACTCGTTTTATCCAAGACCGAACGTCGATTCGGCAGTCGTAAGTCTGAATTTCGGAGAACCTTTACCTGCGACCAACATCAGCCTCTTCAAGAATATTGTCCGCGGCACATTTGGTAAACGGAGAAAAACCCTGAGAAACGGGTTGAAAGCAATGGGTTTACAGAATGACGCACTCAAGCAGCTGGAGTTCGATTTAACGAAAAGGCCGGAAGAGCTGAGTGTCGATGACTTCCTGTCTTTAAGTTCGTCCGTGGAACCGTTTTCGAAGGACCTTACAGATAAGTTCTAAATCCTAAATCCTAAACAAATTCAAATGTCCAAAGAGCAAAATCCAAAGCGATATGACCTTGAGGATCGGACGTATAAATTTGCCCGGCGGGTAACGGATTTTGTGACACAACTGCCGAATTCACTCTCGAACCATGAGTACGGTAAGCAACTCCTACGCTCCGCCGGCTCAGTCGCTGCGAATTACATAGAAGCGAATGAGTCTCTCGGAAAGAAGGATTTTCTCATGCACGTGAAGATTTGTCGAAAAGAATCAAAAGAAAGCAGGCTTTGGTTGAGGCTGCTGCATTGTCAAGAACCTTCAACAAAAGATCAAGGAAGCCTAATTCAAGAATCCGTCGAGTTAATGAAGATTTTTGGATCCATTGTTACGAAGTCTCAATAACTCTCAGGTTTTCAAATTTGAATTTAATCATGTTTTGTATTTCGATAATAGAATTTCGAATTTGTTTTGGATTTGGTTATTAGATTTTAGGATTTACTCCTTTGCCTGAACCCGAAGAAAATACCGAAGTCACTTCCCACCAGCCGCATGAGCTGATCGAAGTCGACGACGAGCTCATGCTCGACATCGAAGATCTCGTTCGCTCGAAATCGGATTTCCTCCTGCTCAACATCATCCAGGACGTCTACCCGGCCG
>CAYIBG010000118.1:0-3901 GCA_964361365.1 uncultured Ignavibacteriaceae bacterium
TACAAGTACGATGAAGGTCTGTTTGACGTTTTCCTTCCACAATCCCTCGCGTTTGATGTTGACTCGGAAATACGGAATCACAATCAATGCAATCACAGCAAGTGCGGGCAGAATGACGCCGCCAACAACGGGCGGAAAATAATGCAACAATTCTTGCAGACCCAGAAAATACCAGGGCGCTTTCGCAGGATTAGGAGTATGCTCGGGATTTGCAATCCACTCAAGGGGTGCATCGACAAAGAGCGAAAAAAGAGCCAAAACGATAACCATGACTTCAAAGGCAATGATTTCCTTCACCACAAGGTTTGGGAAGGTCATCGTCATCTCTTCGTCCTCTTTCCTCACCCTCGCAGCGGTGCGAGCCTTTATGAAAGCGATACGCTTTGGGACTTTCTTTGCGTCCGACGTCGCTTCGACCCTGATATCTTTCTGCATGCTATTCTTCCACCATTCTTCTCACGATATTGCGCCTAGACTCCTCCATCTTTGCGAACTCTCCAAAAATGGATCCCCATTAACACGACGGCCGCAACCGGAATAATGAAGCAGTGCAAAACATAAAAGCGAACGAGCGCATTCTCGCCTACAACGTTCCCCCCAAGCAGGAGGAATGAAATATTTTCACCCATCCCAAAAGGCACAGCTCGCACCATGTTTGTCCCCACCGAGATTCCCCAGAATGACAATTGATCCCACGGCAGGAGATAACCTGTGTAGCTCAATAGAATCGTCATGACAAGGAGAATGACGCCAATGACCCAGTTGAACTCCTTAGGAGGTCGATATGAACCGGTATAGAAGACGCGCAGCATGTGGAGGAATACAACAGCAACCATGGCATGGGCCGCCCAGCGATGCATATTGCGCAGGAACTGCCCCGACGAGACGACAAATTGTAGATCCTTCATATCCGAGTATGCTTGAGGTACCGATGGGCGATAATACAGCATCAACAGCGCTCCTGTAACCGTGAGCACTATAAACAGCCCAAGCGAAAGCCCACCAAGTCCCCAAGTGTAGGTGAACCTTATTGAGCGTTTCCGCACTTTCGTGGGATGGACATGCAGGAAGAAGTTGTAGAATACCGTTTCGGCCCTAGTGCGGTTAGACTCTGGCAAGCCGTGCCGAAATATTGAACGCCACACTTGCGACTGAAATAACCGTTCAAGCATTCTTTTCACGGTTAATCACCAAATCCTTGACTTGTGTTCTCCAGTTCCAACCTTACATCTTCCACAACCTCGACAATCATCGGGAAGTATCGATCAAGACCGCAGTCAACATGACGGCGAACCATGCACGTTCCATCTGGCGACTGATGTTTGCAGGTCGAGCAAACGTTGTTTCGCAGCGCTTCCACATACACGTCGAGCTTTTCACTTTGCACTGATAAGATTGTCTCAACAATTTTTGGAAAATGCAGTTTGATACCGCATTCCTCCCCACCGCTCAATCGACAATTGCCATGACCATCGCTGTCGACACATTTTGCACACACTCTATACTGTGCCGCTTCCCAATACTTTTCCAGTTCTTCCATGGGAACCTCTTTCCTAGACTTTGAGAATTACTTCTTCGCCGACAAGAATTCCCTTGTCCACGATCAATTGGCCCCTGTCATCCAACGTCATCGAGAACCTGGATAAAGCTCGCGGAGCCGGACCTTCAATGAGTTTTCCTTCCCTGTCGAATTTGCTTCCGTGACACGGACAAGCAATGATCCCTTCTTCAGACTTCCAGTTAGCAATGCAACCGAGGTGCGTGCATACAGCAGAAACCGCGTAAAAGTAGCCCTCCTTGGCCCTGACGATGAACACTTTTTGTTCTTTGTGAAGTGTCACTGACCCGACGGGGAAGTCTTCGGCGACGCCGGCCTTGAATTTTGACGGAGGCTCCCGTAGGACGTTGGGCGAAAGGAACTGCGCAGTGAGGACAACGCTGCCTGTTGCGGCGATCCCGATGGCCCCTCCACCAACGGCTTCAAGAAAATAGCGCCGCGTCATAAGCTTACCTTCTGCTTCCTCTGTTTCGTCAATCATAGTCAAATCCTGACTTATTGAACAAGCACAGTCTCCGACGCGTAATATCCCTCCATCGTGATGCATCCCACTGGACACCGCTTCGCACACAAGCCACAACGAATGCAGATATCTTCATCTTTGATCATGATGGCGCCAGTTTGTGTTGTGTTTTCACCTTTGATGACGATATCGTACTCTTCTTGTAGACCTGTGGTGAGTGTCTCATCCGCCTCAACTCGGTCAAGCGAAACCAGCTCGATACAATCCTCAGGGCAAATGTCAACGCAGCCGCCGCAAAGAATGCACTCAGTTCCATATTCCTCTCCCTTGGGTTCAAAGATCGTATTGACCCAACAATGAAGGCAGCGGGAAGCCTCATGCCGCGCCTGATCTTCTGAGTAGCCCAATTCCACCTGGGCGATTCCTATTCGACGGTCAATCGCAAGTGCGGGAATCGGCACACGTTGAGCCTTCTCAAAACCCCAGGGGCGGCTGTACGTTTTGGCGTCCTTTACAACGATTTCGATTTCTCTTTCATGGAAAGCAAGGCCTACCTCCTTTTCACCTCCTCCCACGATATACTTGTGAATTGACTGCGCGGCCTTTTTCCCGTTCGCGACTGCATCGATCGCATTGCGCGGACCAAACGAGACATCGCCCCCTGCGAAGATGCCTGGAGCACTTGTGGCCAATGTCCTATTGTCAACTTTGACCGTGTTGCGGGGTGTAATCTCGATTCCGTCTTCTGGTTGAACCCATGACAAATCGGAAGTCTGGCCGATTGCCATAATCACCGTGTCGGCTTCGATTGTTTGTTCCGTGCCGGTTGCAAACTTAGGATTGAACCGCCCCTGATCATCAAAAACTGAAGCG
The DNA here is from genome assembly GCA_964361365.1 of uncultured Ignavibacteriaceae bacterium. Classification (GTDB taxonomy): domain Bacteria; phylum Bacteroidota; class Ignavibacteria; order UBA10030; family UBA10030; genus JANOGR01. The sequence continues at coordinate 2,895 of CAYIBG010000118.1, forward strand.
CAGTCAATCGTCTCGAAGCCAGTCACCCTGCCATCTCGGCCCACTATCTTGCTCGGACCCTTTCGCGGATGAATCTGAATGTGCTCCTCCATTGCCTCAGCGATCTCTTCCTTTGTTGCAGGCATCTCGTGCCAATCTTCCAGACAAACCATATGCACTTCTTTGGCGCCAAATCGGACAGCAGAACGAGCAACGTCCAATGCTTCGGCAACTTCCGTCACGTGCCCCACTTCCACCTTTTCTTGCCTGGCAGCCGTGCGGGCAACGTCGATGGCGACATTTCCACCTCCGATCACGATGACCTTGTTGCCGAGCTCTACCCGATATCCGAGGTTGACATTCAGAAGAAAATCTACTGCACGGAACACACCGTCCAATTCTACTCCCGCGATCGTCAGATCACGGCTCTTGTGCGCACCAATTGCAACAAACATCGCTTGGTATCCTTGCTTTTTTAGGTCGGAGATGGTGAAATCACGGCCGATGGCGGAATTCAATTTCAATTCAACGCCTAGACTTAGGATAGTGTTGATTTCGAGACGGATAAGCTCCCGGGGAAGCCGATACTCAGGAACACCAAGCCGCAACATGCCACCGGCTACCGATTGCGCCTCGAATACTGTGACATCGTATCCCAGCAAGGCAAGATCGTGTGCACACGACAGTCCAGCGGGCCCCGCACCGATGACAGCGATTTTGATCCCGTTCTTTTTAACCGTCCTACCGAAAACTTCCTTCAATTTTTCCAGGTCAACCATGCTTTCCACGCCATAACGCTCACAAACGAACCGCTTCAACGCACGAATGGCGATTGGTTGATCGAGTTTGCCCCGTCTGCAAGCGGGTTCGCAAGGGGCAGCACAAATTCGTCCGCAGATGGAGGCAAATGGATTTGGCCGACGAGCAACACGGTATGCTTCGTTATAGCGGCCCTCTTCGATAAGAGCCACGTACCTACCTGCCTCCGTGTGAACGGGGCATGCAGCCATGCATGGAAAGTTCGCGTC
>CAYIBG010000118.1:4001-6543 GCA_964361365.1 uncultured Ignavibacteriaceae bacterium
GTAATAAGGCGTTTCGATAACGATGACATACGCTTCCATTTCTGGATGAACATTGCATAACATGACCGGTACACAACCAGGGTTCTTAAAAGTGTACGACCGGGTCTGCCCTTTCGGCCACGTGCCAAGGTTAAATTTGTCTGCGCAGTTATCAGGGCTGAAGACGTTGTGAAGAACTTCATCACTATTGAGATAGTCAACTGTGGTTCCGACGAGTATAGGCAAAACATGAGGAATGAACGTGAGATTTTTTTGATCCATTTTTGCGTGTTCTTTTGGAACAACGAATTGCTTTCCGTCGCTTTTCTCAATATAGATCACGGCATCACCACTATGTTTCACGCCTTTCGCTTTCACTTTTCCTCTGATATCGCCGGCAGTGGAACAAACTGACATTACGAACAATAAAGTCAGCAACAAGAGAACTCTCCTTTTCATTTTTCATCCTTCCTTATCAATGAATTTTGTAGGCATAATCAATTGTGAAAGCTGAACCCTGACATATGTTCAATGGGCCAGGCTCTTTTCACGCTTCTACCCACCTGAACAAACTCTGAGGTTCCTTTGTCTTCTTTGTTGAGCAGAATCTTGCTTCAGAACCCAAAATTAAACTGGAGTACAAAAGTGTCTTTCGTTTTGTTCACATCATCCAGGAATTTCTTGAATTCAAAGACGAGTTTTACATTTGCGCGTGCCATGACTGTTACACCTGGAATAATAGCGTTGACAGGCTTGACTGCGTCCTGATCGGTGTCTGCGTCCTCCCATTCATACCGTACAAGGCCTATCAGCCACGGGTAAATTACATGGTTCCCCTGCAAATAGTACACCATAGATTTCCTTTCAGACCCGGGGATTCCAGAATTCATCAACATGAGCGCACCGTTCACGATAAAACGATCATACCAGTAATCGACGTCACCCCCAAAAATCGTAAAGTCTTCGTCCAACGAACCGGTTTTCGAGGCTGTTCCTTTATAAAAGAAGCCCCCCAGGGTAACGCTATTATCAATGTAAAACTGAGACGTCTGGCTCTCGGCTCCCTCTGTCCCCCCGATTTCACCGAGTCCACCAATCTTGTATGTGGCCTTTCCATAGAAGTCTTTCTCTGGATTCATGTCACTGAGTCCTTGTCCATTCACGACACCGAGCCGGTATGTGAATCCTCCCCGATCACCAGCACCATTCCTGGCACCCCACAATTCAAGACCGACGTTTTCGTCGCGAAAACGCCACCCGTTCCGACTTCTGAAGCTCGCAATGTTGTAGTGATTCCGGGTAAGTTTCAAATGATTCGGTGTAGGATCGGCTTGAACCATTCCAACGCGAACATGAACGAGTGGGCTCGAGTCATATTGAAGTGCAAATGGATACGCTATTTCGGTCTGGTTCGCCTCGTTTTCAAGTTCCACCTCGCCAAAGAATGAGAAATTCTCACCCAACGTTCCGGCATATAGGATTTCCACTTCATGCGGAATTTCAAACTCCCACTTCACCTTACTGATCGCCGCGTAATTGATCCTTCCCACACCCCAAACGGAGAACGGGGATGTTCCGGGGATATCACTTGGCCAAATTGCATCCGGCCACACTTTCTTATAGGCCTCTGAGCCCAAACTCACAGGTTCTTCCTTTGTCATTTCAGGATCCGTTCCGGCAGGATAGCGATAGCCGTTATTCTTGAAAGCTTTGCCGAATCCATTAAGCATAGGGGCAGCGTAGTGACATGTGCTGCAGCTCGTCTTGTACTTCCGGGAAAATGCTGGTATGCCATAGCCAACATCGACCATCGCAAGCAGCATGAGTGCAGCTGTCAGAAGAAGTGTAATCCTTTTCATGGAACCTCCTTTAGATGAGTGAGTGTGAATGGGGGTTATGTTAGACATACAGTCGCTGCTTGTTGTTGAGGTTTAGACATTTCCTGACTGCATACCGCAGCTTATCAATTTCCAATGGCTTCAAAAAGAAGTAGTCCGCACCATAAGCTCTGGCGTCCTGTTCGGTGACGAGATCCGGATATCCAGTAATCACGATGACGGGAATCTTCGGCAGACTCGCTTTCGCATGAAGAAGAAAAGTGACTCCAGATTGAAGTCTTAACCTCACATCAGTAACAAGCAAATCCACGCGATGGTCCAGCAGTTTCTGGAATGCTTCTTCGGCAGTCGTCGCTGAAATCATGTAACAATGCTCTCTCCTGAGGAAATCTTCAAATGCGGCTAGAATGTTCATGTCGTCATCAACGACCAAGACTTTTGGCAGGTAAGGCATCGCCTCTCTCGTTTGCCGACCAATCTACATCAATCGCTATACCACAAGCGGCAAGATTCCAGGATTCAGCAAAAATGTGAGGAATATGCAGGGAGTGATCGGAACGCAGAAGGAAGGAGAATCAAAAACTGTCAAATGTCGCTTGGCAGTGTGTAAAGTACGTCTTGTCACCGCCTGAATGTCAAGGACTGCTACACTATTAACCGCGGAACTTTTTGGCGTCTATGCGATGCTTTGTCATCAACCGCTGAAGGTTCTGACGTGTCATCTT
>CAYIBG010000119.1:0-6473 GCA_964361365.1 uncultured Ignavibacteriaceae bacterium
CTGGGAGATTTTCGATCAAGCAACCAAGGCCGTTGAGCAGAGGCGAGCAAGGAAACGGCAGTAATCTAAGGAGGGCTGTTAGGAATGTCGCAATCGCTATTGCGACGTAGACGAGAGCGTCAATAACGATTGACGCAAACCAAACAAGGAAAATTCATATGCGTAGATATTGTCTTCTGCTCTCGGTGGTTCTTTTTGTTTCTTTTTTCGGACAGGCCTCTCAACCGTCTGACCTGAAGCCCACCGTTATTCTCATCTCGATAGACGGTTTTCGACCCGATTACATAGAACGAACAATTTCGCCAAACCTCCATGCGTTCGTCAAGGAAGGAGTCCGGGCGAAGGCTCTCATTCCTTCTTTCCCGTCCAAGACATTCCCCAACCACTACACGATCGTCACGGGTTTGTACCCCGAGCATCATGGAATCATTTCTAACACGTTCTATGACCCGGAATTTAACGAGACATACCGAATGAGCGGACCGACGTCACGGGAGAGCCGCTGGTGGGGTGGGGAGCCCATTTGGGTCACTGCGGAACTGCAAGGCCAGATTTCGGCTTCATTCTTCTGGGTTGGCTCAGAGGCGGAGATCAAGGGAAAACGGCCAACGTACTGGAAACCTTACGACGGAAAAATCCCCAATAATGACCGAGTTGACACCGTGCTTTCGTGGCTTGACTTGCCTGCAGTACAACGGCCTTCCATGATTACGCTTTATTTTTCGTCGGTTGACGATGCCGGCCACGAATTCGGACCGGAGTCGTCGAAGACTCTGTTTGTGGTTGAACAAGTAGATTCTGTCCTTGGCAGATTGATCCAGGGCCTTCAAAAAAGAAACATTTATGATGCCGTCGACGTTGTTCTTGTTTCCGACCACGGAATGTCGCAACAAAGCAAGGAGCGGCTGATCTACCTTGAGGATTACATCGATTCAACCGACGCTCGCGTTGTCGATTGGACGCCAATTCTTGCAGTCATTCCGTCGCCCGGGAAAGAGGAAAAGGTTTACAACGGCTTGAAAAAGGCGCACGAACATCTGAAACTCCATCGTAAGGAAGAAATCCCCGAGAGGTTTCAGTATCGCAACAATAGGCGGATTACCCCGCTTCTCGGTGTTGCCGATGATGGGTGGAAGATGGTACGCAACCGGGCACAAGCAGGTTCACGAAGGTTTTCGTACGGCGACCATGGTTACGACCCGATGCTCAATTCAATGCATGCGTTGTTTGTCGCCCGCGGGCCGCATTTCAAGAACGGATTTGCGGTTGAACAGTTCGAGAACATACACATTTATAACCTCCTCTGTCGCATACTCTCGTTGAAGCCTGCCTCGAATGACGGAGATTGGGAAAAAATGAAAGGGCTCTTCAAATAAGCTTTCACGGGTGGATCTGACAACGCCATTTCCAGAATCCCACGAACGAAGGGCAGAACTGCTCCTCTTGGCCGTGGTTTCCATCTGGGCTCTCAATGCCCCATTTGCCAAGTATGGCCTGGGTGGGCTCGACATCTGGGTCTTCAACGGCATACGATTCACCGTTGCATCTCTGCTTCTGCTCGGGATCTTTCTGTGGCGAAACACCTGGGTGCCCGTCATCCGGTCTGACTGGCCCAAACTCATCGGTCTCGGCCTCCTGGGAAATTTTTTTTATCAGCTGTTCTACATCTTCGGCCTGAACATGACCACGGCAGGCAATTCCGCAGTGCTGCTCGCCACATCTCCTCTCTGGACTGCCCTCTTGAGTGCATGGATTCATAAAGGAAAAGTGTTTCCGCAGCAATGGTTCGGGATGCTCGCATCGTTTGTCGGGATCGCCATGATCATCATCGGCAGCGGAAAGAAGCTTGCATTCGGGAGCGAGGCGATTGTTGGCGACCTACTGTCACTCGGGGCGGCAATCCTGTGGGGACTGAACACGAATCTTCTCAAGCCCCTGTTGAGCCGCTATTCCGCAATGCAGATTTCTGTTGTGACCATCGGCGTTGGTGCTGTATGTCTGATTGTTGCGGCGCTCCCCGATGCGATGGCACATTCATGGTCGTCGGTGGAGCCAGTATTCTATGCAATACCAGTTGTTTCTGGAGCATTTTCAAACGCCATTGCTGTCGTGCTTTTTTCATACGGGATCAAGATAATCGGACCAAGCCGTTCTGCAAACTACAGTAACCTCATTCCCGTGATCGCTTTCGTGGCTGCCTACCTGACTCTTCACGAAGAAGTCTCTCTCATTCAGGTCATAGGGGCTGGAGTCACCGTGGCAGGCGTTTGGATTGCACGGCGCTGAGTCATTCCTTATCTTTACCAGCATCTCAATTCCCCAAATCCCGCACAGGAGGTTCTATGGAGACCCGCGTCGAAAAAGACTCACTCGGTGACCGCCTTATACCAAAAAATGCCTATTACGGCGTGCAAACACATCGAGCCCTTGAAAATTTTCCAATTAGTGAACTGAGGCCTAAACCTGCTTATGTCGAAGCAACGGTGCACATCAAACGTGCGGCGGCAATAGTAAACAAAGAACTTGGCTTGCTGGATTCGAAAAAGGCGGACGCCATCGTTCAGGCCGCAGATGAGGTTCTGGCCGGCAAATTGAGGGAGTGGTTCCTCGTTGATGTGTATCAGGCGGGAGCCGGAACATCGCATAACATGAACTGTAATGAGATTTTAGCCAACCGGGCAATTGAACTACTCGGAGGGCAAAAAGGCGACTACAAGATGGTGAGTCCGAACGATGACGTGAATATGGCTCAATCAACGAACGACGTTTGTCCAACAGCCATACGGATTGGCGGATTGATGGAGATTCGGAAGCTGCTTCCCACACTCGAAAATCTAGAAAAGGAATTCATAAAAAAAGGAAAGGAGTTCGACCAGATCATCAAGTCGGGGCGGACGCATCTTATGGACGCGGTTCCGGTTCGGTTGGGACAAGAATTCACGGCCTACGGTGTCAACATCCGCAAACACTGGAAAGCGATCGAGCAAGCTGCAGAATCGAGCAAGGAGCTTGGGATTGGAGGGACGGCAACGGGAACAGGGCTCAATGCTCATCCGAAGTTCAGGAAGATGATGGCCGACCAGCTTACGAAGCAGACGGGGATCAACTTCAGGATGGCTGAGGACTATTTTGAGGCGATGCAGAGTCTTCGTCCGATGGTCGAGTTGTCGAGCGCCATCAGGAATGTCGCACAGGATCTCTCGAGGATTTCGAATGATATCAGGCTTCTGGGCTCCGGCCCAAAAACCGGGCTTGCAGAGATCAACCTGCCGGCCGTTCAGCCGGGTTCATCCATTATGCCTGGCAAGGTGAATCCGTCCATCGTGGAAATGGTGAACATGGTCTGTTTCCAGGTGATGGGATGCGATACCACCGTGCTGATGTCGGCGCAAGCGGGGCAATTGGAGCTCAACGTCATGATGCCGGTGGTAGCATTCAATCTACTCCATGAAATCGAAATCCTGAAGAATGCAGTCGATGTTTTCATCAAATACTGCATCAGCGGTCTGAGTGCGAATCAGGAGCGGTGCCAATCGTACGCAGAGAACAGCACAAGTATCGTCACCGTTCTGAATCCTCATATAGGATACCTTGCCGGTGCGGAAATTGCGAAAGAGTACTTCAAATCCGGCAAGCCGATACGACAGTTGGTTTTAGAAAAGAAGCTTCTCACTTCTGAGCAATTGGAAAAAATATTCGACCTGCACGGTATGACAGAGCCGGGGATACATAAATAGGAAAGAGTGAAGGGTTAAGCGTGAAGAGCTGATGAGACGCATTCTTACCACATGTATCTTGTTGTCTCAAGTTCTCCGGACTCAGGAATCCGTTCCAAAAACAACACTCACCGGACATGTTCTGGATGATTCAACGGGTGCCCCGCTCTTGTTGGCCAATGTATTCATTGCGGGTTCAACCATTGGGACATCAACTGCCGAGGACGGGAGCTTTGTCCTCAAGGAAGTTCCATTTGGTACAGTGGAAGTTGTTGCGTCACTTATCGGATACAAGCGTGTTTCGTCTTCTCTTCATGTATCCTCGCTGGACAATCCCTCCGTTGAATTGAGGCTCACACCATCGCTCATCCAGCTTAAACCTGTCTTGATCGATGCCAGCGAGCGAATCAAAAACCTCAAGAAGTTCATGGAACTGTTCTTCGGTTTTTCGAGAAATGCGAAAGATTGCAGGGTGGCAAACACCGAGATCATAGAATTTCAGCCGGGCGATGAACCGGGGATGATACGGGTCGACATCGGAGGGCCAATAGATATTGAAAACAAGAACCTCGGCTACAGACTCGACTATTTCCTGGACGAGTTCACGATGCACGAGAAATACGTTCAGTTCGTCGGTGTAACGCATTTTGAAGACCTGAAGCCAAAGGGCAAAGATCAGGAAAGAGAATGGATGGAGGCACGGAAAAAGGCCTACAAGGGGTCGTTGCAGCACTTTTTGTCAGCGCTGGTGAGGCGCCAACTGAAGGAAGAAGGTTTCTCCACTTATTTTGTCGATGAAATTTCGCTCACGAACCGTCTCCGAAGAAAACTGGAACCCGATTCCGTGAGTTCACAGGGCAAACTTCCGTTTGAAAAAAAACTGAGTTTCAAAGGTTTTCTCGAAATCAACTATTTCGGCGAGCGGCCGGAACCTGGGTTCAAGGATTTTCTTGTTCTGCAAGGAGCAACTTCACCGAGGTACACGCGGTTGCTCGCTTATCAAACCTCATGGATTACAATGAACAGGCCCGAGGTAACGGTAAACGTGGACGGACTTCTGTACGATCCTTTGGCCATCATGACGTACGGTTACTGGTCCTTCGAAAGGGTGGGTGAAATGCTGCCGCTTGATTACAGACCTCCGCCGGACTAGTTCGTTCCCAGCTTGCTGATTTTCACAAGCTCGAATCCCCTTTCCCTGAGTTGGCTGATGATAGCCGGAAGCGCCTCCGCTGTGTGCCTCCCCCGCTTATTCATGTGCATGATGACAATCGACCCGTTTTTGACCGAGTTGACGACGTAGCGGACAAGCCGTTGGGTTGAAATCGTGGTGTCGGGGTCGCCGGAGGCAACATCGTACTCGATGAGTCTCATGCCGGCTTCTGAGACGAGTCTTTGCGTCCGCTCGTCAAATTCGCCATACGGAGACCGGAAAAACGCCGGTTTATTGCAGCCGAGTTTCATGAGCAATTCGTTCGTTTTCTGAATCTCCGCCCTGGTCACTTGGTCGGAAGCTTCCTTAAGATGTGGGTGAGAATAGCTGTGATTGCCTATTTCGAACATGGGAACCAAACTCAGGAATTGGGTTTGTCGAGTGTGTTTTTTGACCCACAACCCGCTTAAGAAGAGAGTCGCCGGTGTCTTCGTTTCGATGAGAGTCTGAATCACGAGGGAATCGTATCCACTTCGATCGTGTGTAGGGCATGCATCGAAGGTGACGGCGATTTGTTTCAGAAGTTTCGCTCTGAGTGCAATGATACTGGAGGGGAATCCGCGCTGTGCGCTTGCGGGGACTGAGACGGCCACGAGGGAAAAAAAAGCCACGATACGATAAGCGCGCATGATTTTCTTAACGTACACAAAAAAGGTCCAAGCTCAAATTTGCTTTGACCGACTTACGATTTTTGCCTATATTCTGTGCGGCAAATGCTGGCGTAGCTCAGCGGTAGAGCAGCGGTTTCGTAAACCGCAGGTCGTCGGTTCAAATCCGACCGCCAGCTCCAAAAAAGACTCTAGATCCGGTGGGCACGTAAATCGCCCCAAGCAAAACTCGGGGCAGGCAGGTCGTCGGTTCTCAGCCGAAGGCTGATCCGCCTCTGGCGGAAAATCCGACCGCCAGCTCCATAGAATTGTGTCTGCTGCAAGTTTTTCGTATGTTTACACTTCTCGAATACAGCATTTTCCTCAAAAAGAAAGGCCTTTTTCCATGAGTGAAGGCAAAATCGTCCAGGTCATCGGACCGGTCGTTGACATTGATTTTTCAGGCGGTTCCCTTCCTTCCATCCTCAACGCAGTGAAAATTCCCCGTACAAGCGTCGAAGGCGTTCAGGAAGACTTGATTTGTGAAGTCCAACAGCAGCTCGGCGAAGACCGCGTCAGAGCGGTTGCCATGGATTCGACCGACGGGTTGGTTCGTGGGATGAAGGTAATCGATACCGGGGGGCCGGTTATGGTGCCGGTCGGACCCGAGGTGCTTGGCAGGCTTATCAACGTTCTCGGGAATGCGATCGATGGTCTGGCCCCGATCACGACGAAAAAGCGTTACCCCATCCACCGGCCAGCGCCGAAATTCGACCAACTTTCCACCAAAAAAGAAATGTTCGAGACCGGAATCAAGGTCATTGACTTGCTGGAGCCCTATACGAAAGGCGGAAAAACCGGATTGTTCGGAGGGGCCGGAGTAGGCAAGACCGTTCTGATTCAGGAATTGATCCATAATATTGCGAAACATCATGGAGGTTATTCCGTGTTCGGAGG
>CAYIBG010000120.1:0-6471 GCA_964361365.1 uncultured Ignavibacteriaceae bacterium
CCCGGCCATCGCCGCGATCAACGAGTACAAAAGACTCAACCTCATTGAACGCGCCTGCGAAATGGGCGACTATATGGGTAAAAGACTCAACGAGCTGAAATCCAAACATCCGGCTGTCGGCGATGTTCGCGGTCTCGGTTTATTCTGGGCTGTAGAGATTGTGAAAAACCGTAAGACCAAAAAGTACTTCAATACGATGAGAGATAAAGTGAGCGGGGTTCCCGCCATGGTTGAGAAGATCGCAGCCGATATGATGAAGAAAGGGGTGTTCATTCAGGCCTGGGTGAGTCACTTCGTTATTGCTCCGCCTCTGATTGTCACAAAAGAGGAGGTGGATCAAGGAGTAAAAGCGCTGGACGAATCGTTGGTTCTGGCAGATGCGGAAGTGGAGAAGTAAAAAAGGTTTGTGGTTAGGGATTTGGGGTTTGGCTAAATAAAAAGAGGAGAGGAACATGGAACAAGGTTACAAGAAGCTTGAAATCTACAAGATTTCTCACTCTTTAGGCGTTACGGTTCACAAGATGTCACTGTCCTTGCCGCAATTTGAACGATACGAAGAAGGAAGTCAAATCCGTCGCTCTTCGAAGTCGATTTCATCAAACATCGTGGAAGGCTATGCTTTGAGAAGGTATAGAAATGAATTCGTGCACTATTTATTTCGGTCCTATGGATCAGCAGAAGAAACGATTGAACATCTGGAGTATCTTTTTGAAACTGGTTCACTGAGTGATGAATCGTTATTCAAAGAACTTCGTACATCGTATAATAACCTTTGTGGTAAGCTGTTGAGATATATTCAAGCTGTGGACAAAGAGTTTGAGATGCCGAATTTTATGAATGAACCGATTGAAGAGTATTTCGTAGATACTCAAACCTCCAACCCCCAACCCCAAACCTCAGTGTGAAAAACGCAGCTCTAAAGCTTTCTCCCAGCGAGTACGAGCAAAACTTCGCCGAGCTTCACCCCGCCTTCACGCCTAACTCGGCTGTCGCCGAGGCCAACCGTTGCCTCTATTGTTTTGATTCTCCGTGCATGAAAGCATGCCCCACACACATCGATATCTCAACGTTCATCAAAAAAATCGCCACGGGGAACCTCAAAGGTTCTGCCAAGACAATCCTTGAATCCAACTGGATAGCGCTTACCTGCGCGAAGGCCTGTCCCGTGGATGTGCTGTGCGAAGGTGCGTGCGTCTATAATGAGCGGGTGGAAGAACCGATTCAAATCGGACGCCTTCAACGTTTCGCCATGGACCGTTATTTCGAGCAGGGTATGCCACCGCTCTTCACACCTGCGCCGAAGAACGGGAAATCAGTTGGAATCATCGGCGCCGGCCCGGCCGGGTTGGCCTGCGGTGCCGAACTTGCACTCATGGGTTACGACGTCACCATCTATGAAGCAAAAGAAAAAGCCGGCGGGCTCGATACATGGGGCATCGCTCCATACAAAATGATGCAGCGGGATAGCCTCAACGAAGTTAAACTCGTGGAGAGCTTTGGTGTAGCCATCAAAACCAAAACCAGGGTAGGCAAAGAAATCTCCATTGAAGAGCTGCAAAAGAAACACAACGCTATCTTTGTGGGCGTTGGATTGGCATCCCCAACCCGCCTGGGAATACCCGGCGAACAACTTGCAGGTGTGGTGGATGCGCTGGATTTCATTGACGACGTGACAACGAGAAAATGGAAATCGATCGATGTGGGGAAATGGGTTGCAGTGATCGGCGCCGGAAACACAGCGATCGACGCAGCGACCGAAGCAAAACGGCTGGGCGCTGAACAGGTGTACATGATTTACCGTCGGAGCGAGAAGGAAATGCCGGCGTATGAATTCGAATTCGAGCTTGCCCAGAATGATGGAGTGCAATTCATGTTTCAAACTGCGCCGAAACGTGTCATCGGCAAGAAACACGTCGAAGCCCTTGAGTGCATAAGAATGAAGCTTGGAGCACCCGACAAAGACGGACGAAGAAAACCAGTTCCTGTCCCCCGGTCTGAGTTCAAATTGCCTGTAGATATGGTGATCAAGTCTGTCGGCCAGAATATCGAGGACTCGTTTCTCTCCCAAATACCGAATCTCAAAACGAAAAACGGAATGGTGGTGGTCAATACGAAAACCTACCAGACGACAAATCCGAAATATTTTGCCGGCGGCGATTGTATCAACGGCGGCAAAGAAGTCGTGAACGCTGCCTACGATGGCAAGCAAGCAGCTCATGGTATCGACAGATGTCTCTTCAGTAAGTGACGAGGTGATGTATGGTTGATTTGTCAATTAATTGCGGGGGCATCAGATCCCCTAATCCATTCTGGCTTGCGTCAGCGCCGCCTACGAACTCAGCCTACCAGGTATGCAAGGCATTCGAAGCGGGGTGGGGTGGAGCCGTCTGGAAAACCATTGGAGAACCCGTGATGAACGTGTTCAATCGCTACGGAGCCGTCGATTACAACGGCCAGAAAATCCTGGGCCTCAACAATATCGAGCTCATCAGCGACCGCCCGATTGAAACCAATCTGAAAGAAATTGCTGAAACAAAAAAACTGTGGCCCGACCGCGCCGTGATTGCCTCACTCATGGTCGAGTCAAAAAGGGAAACCTGGCACGATATCGTCAAGCGTACGATTGATACCGGCTGCGACGGCATCGAGTTGAACTATGGCTGTCCTCACGGCATGAGTGAGCGCGGGATGGGCGCTGCAGTGGGGCAGGTGCCTGAGTATTGCGCCATGATTACCGAGTGGGTCACGGAAGTTTCCACAATCCCTGTTTTGGTGAAGCTGACGCCCAATGTTGGCGATATCCGATTTCCTGGTAGGGCCGCGAAAAAAGGCAAAGCAAACGGAATTTCACTGATCAACACGATCAATACCATTATGGGCGTGAATCTCGACACGCTCGAGCTCCAGCCTTCCGTGGGTGGCAAAGGAGGACACGGTGGGTACGCGGGTCCCGCTGTGAAACCGATAGCGCTGAACATGGTGTCGCAAATTGCCATCGACCCCGAAATCAAGCTGCCAATTTCTGCCATGGGAGGCGTGTCGACGTGGAGGGATGCTGCCGAATTTATTCTTCTGGGTGCCACGAGCGTTCAGGTGTGTACCGCAGTCATGCACTATGGCTTCCGAATCATCGACGACATGGTCGAAGGTCTGACAAACTGGATGGAGGAAAAAGGCTACCGGTCGCTGGATGATATCCGCGGCAAATCGTTGAAATGCATAGCTGATTTCGGCGACCTAAACCTTCTTTACAAAACAACCGCCCGCATCGATGAATCCAAGTGTATTCAATGTAATCTGTGTTACATTGCTTGCGAAGACAGCGCCCACCAGTGCATCGATATCAATCCGAAAGAGAAACACAACAACGGCTCCGTTCTAACAATCAACCAGCCCAAGATTCGAGAGGATGATTGCGTCGGATGTCGATTGTGCTTTATCGTCTGTCCCGTAGAAGGATGTATCTCCATGGTGAGGAAAGACGACGGGAGTGTGACGATGACATGGAATGAACTTATGAAGCAACTGCCCCAACCCGTTACATGGGAAGCACTGAGGCAATTTCAGGCAAAGCATGGAATAGAAATCCATTGAGACGGCACATCGAGTGCTGTCGAAGTCACCATTAAAAGGAGGTTGTATGAACAAATCAACTCTTGTGAAGTCTGGCTATTTTTTTCTTACACTTGTGTTTTTGGCGGGGAGCGCGGCTTACACACAGGATATTGCAAAAGTCGCCCCCAAAAACATAAAAGTGTTGTTGGAAAATGAAGAAGTGAGAGTTATAGATGTCCATCTGAAGGCGGGGGAAAAAATTCCCATGCATTCTCATCCACCAAGTGTTGTCTATGGCGTGATTACTGGTAAATCAAAAACAACGCTCCCGGACGGTCAATCGAGAGAGACTGAGTTTAAGGCCGGCGAGGCTCAATGGAGCAGTCCGGTCGTGCATGCAAACGAGGCACTCACGGAGATCCATGTTATCGTAACCGAGTTGAAAGAAATCAAAATCGCAAAACAAGTCGATAAGGACCTCCAAACCAACAAGGAGGCTATCATCAACGATTTGAATAATTTGTCCGCCCATTCATACCAATACCGGATAAGGCCGCAATCCATGGGAGGCGGCCAGGGGTCGTACAACGGATATGCAATACCGCTGAAAATGCAATCGAACGAAAACGCTTCCTATGCAGTTCAAATCATTGACGGAAACCTCATGCGGTTCACTGCAACTTCGACGAAAGGTTTTGGGACTGTGAGCGCAGAGCTGGACCAGGACGGGAGGCTCTCAAAATGGATGTATACTGGGAAATTTCAATAAACCGGGCGACAACACAATCATGAAATTGAATCTCGATGCGAAGGAATCTAAACGGCTGTCATTTCAATACCAAAAAATGAGGCAGATATGAAAAGCGGAAAGTTTTGGATGGCTGTGGGTGTAGCGGGTGTCACGGCAGTTGCATTGGATTTTGTTCTTCACGGTGTGATCCTGGGTGGCTACTACGCAAAGTTCACTGACTTGTTCAACCAGTCCGGTAACCCGGCGTTCTATGTTATCGGAGATTTTGTCGCGATGTTTGTTCTTGCAATGGTGTACGAGAAAGTCTCTGCAAGCTTCGACAAGGGATGGAAAGGCGGAGCTCTCTTTGGGGCCTACATGGGAGTCCTGATAACTTTTCCCGGTGCAATCTTCTATCACCTTATGTTTAAGGGATTTCCCTATGACCTTTCGTGGATTTGGATTGTCACCGGTGTCATAGCCTATGCCATAAATGGCGCGGTCTTTGCGGCGGTGTACAGAAAGGGCGAGGGAACAACCTAAGTCACGCTTAACTCCCAAACTACTTTTTTGCTCTTCGCATGTCTATTCTGATCAAAAATGGCCGCGTCATCACAGCCGAACAAGATTACGTCGGCGATGTGTATATCGAGAAAGATAAGGTAACCACGATAGGTGCAAGCTTAAAGGTCCAGGCTGACAAAACCATCGATGCTTCCGGGAAGTATCTCATTCCTGGAGGCATTGACGTTCACACGCACATGGACTTGCCGTTTGGTGGAACAGCGTCCTCCGATGACTTCGAAACCGGTACCATCGCAGCCGCACACGGCGGAACAACCTGTATCGTCGACTTTGCCGTTCAATCGAAGGGCACAAGCATGCGGCAGGCTCTCGAAACGTGGTTGAGAAAATCCGAGGGCAAAGCTTCAATTGATTACGGCCTGCATATGATCCTCACCGAGTTGCCCGATGACTGGTTGCCCGAGATGGACGCGCTCGTGAAACATGAAGGGATCACGAGTTTCAAAATGTTCACGGCTTATCCCGGCGTCTTCATGGTGGACGATGCCACGATTTTCAAGGCCATGAAGCGCACGGCCGATAACGGCGGGCTGATGTGCATGCACGCAGAGAACGGCGGCGTCATCGATATGATCGTGAAGAAGATGCTCTCGGAGGGAAAAACAACACCGAACGTACACGCCCTTTCCCGGCCCGCAACTGCAGAGCAAGAGGCGACGCATCGCGTGATCGCATTGAGCGAAATGGCCGGCGTTCCTGTTTATGTCGTCCATGTTTCTTCGCATCTGGCGATGGAAAGAATTCGGGAAGCTCGAAGCCGTGGACTACCTGCCTACGGCGAAACGTGTCCGCAGTATCTTTTCCTTGCCTACGAAGACTATGCCGACGGCAGTTTTGATGGTGCCAAATACATCTGTTCTCCTCCAATTCGCGAGCGCGCGAACCAGGAATTCCTCTGGAAGGCACTTCGGGACGATGAGCTTCAGGTGGTTTCAACAGACCATTGCCCATTCTGCATGAAAGAGGGATTCAAGGGGTTGCCAATGCAAAAAGAGCTCGGTAAGTCGGATTTCAGCAAAATCCCAAACGGTCTCCCGGGCGTGGAAAACCGGCTGCACTTGCTTTATGAGGGCGGAGTCGTGAAACGGGGATGGAGCATGAACCGTTTCGTACAACTAGTTTCAACAGCTCCAGCGAAGTTGATGGGCCTGTTCCCGAGGAAGGGCACGATTGCCGTGGGAAGCGATGCGGACATTGTCGTCTGGGATCCGAAACGTCCGCACACGATCAGCGTGAAGACTCACTTCATGCGAGTCGACTACAACCCGTACGAGCAAATGACGGTGAGCGGATCGCCGGCTGTTGTCATGTCGCGCGGCAAAATTCTTTTCGAGGGAGACAAATTCCTCGGAAAAGTCGGTGATGGAGAATTCATCCGACGGGGACAATACAATCTTCTGTAAAACCTCCTTTCGTCGCAGGCCGTCACTCAGATCCCGGTGCTGCGAAGTAATCCTATGGGAGACCGTTTGCATGGGAGTGATGTGCGCAGGTCATTCCTCCTCATTCAATTCGGCGCGACCTGACTCCAATGATTGCCCCACACCCATCAACGGAGCGTTGAAGGGCGGCCCCGGTAATATCCAGGACCACATGTTCCA